>CALFUE010000089.1 GCA_937916345.1 uncultured bacterium | reverse complement strand
GAGAACATCAGCCACATCCGTCGCATACACGTGGCCTCCTACCAGGCAGCGAGCGGAGCCGGGGCAGCCGCCATGGCCGAACTGGAACAGCAGTATCGCGAGGTGCTGGACGGCAAGCCGGCCACCGTCAACAAGTTTGCCTACCAGCTGGCCTATAACGTCATCCCCCAAATCGACGTGTTCACCGACAACGGATACACGAAGGAGGAGATGAAGATGTTCAATGAGACGAAGAAAATCATGCATACCGACGCACGCTGCTCAGCCATGTGTGTGCGCGTGCCCTCGCTGCGCAGCCACAGCGAGGCCATCTGGGCAGAGACCGAGGAGCCCGTCAGCCCCGAGCAGTTTGCCGAGGCCATACGCCAGGGACAGGGTGTGCAGCTGATGGACGACCCCAAGACGCAGACCTACCCCATGCCGCTCTTCCTGGCAGGCAAGGACGACGTCTACGTCGGACGCATACGCAAGGACCTGGCCAACGACCATGGTCTCACCTTCTGGCTCGTGGGCGACCAGATAAAGAAAGGTGCGGCGCTGAACGCCGTACAGATAGCCGAGTACCTGATAAAGGTGGGCAACGTCAAGTAAACACAGCAGGAGGGCAACTCAACTGAGCTGCCCTCCCGTTTTTTCTACCGTACAATCACGAAACCGCCCTGGTCCGCCATCGTTACGGTGACGGGCTTTGCCGTGACCTTCAACTCCCTGCGCTCGGGTTCGCGCGTCTTGGGGTTGTCGGCATAGAGCGTGGCCTTGTCTCCCTTGGCCAGCATGGGCAGGGAGAGCTTGAGCGTGAGTTCACGGCCCGTAGCGTTGTTGCCGGCAATGTACCACGTGTTGCCGTGGCGACGGGCCAGCACACAGTACTTGCCGGGATAGCCGTCTACGAACACCGTCTCGTCCCACGTCGTGGGTACCTGTCGCAGGAAGTCGAGGCAAAGCTCGGGGGCCCCGCCCTTTCCCACCTCGTTCAGGTTCTCCGGAGCTATGGCGAAGTTCTGGATGGGATTCTGGAAGAGCACGGTGGTGGCCAGTTCGTGTGCGTCGGTGGTGCGACGGTGGTTGCCTCCCTTCGTGGGGTCGTTGCCGCGGTTGAGCGTGCGACTCAGGAAACAGCCTCCGAACTCCATGCAGCCTACCGTGTTGCGCAGGAAGGGATGGAGCGCGGTGTTCCGGGCCTCCACGTCGCAGAAGTGCTGGTCGAAGTACAGGTTCTCGCTGGCCAGCACCGCCTCGCTGCCCACGTAGTTGGGGTACATGCGCTCCCAGCCACGGGGCAGGGTGCAACCGTGGAAGATGACCATCAGCCCGTGGTCGTCGGCATCGGAGAGTATCTCCTCGTAGAGACGCATGGTCTCCTGCTTGTCGCCGCCGAAGAAGTCCACCTTGATGCCCTTCACGCCGATACTTTGCATCCAGCGCATGGCCTGCTTGCGCAGGATGGCGTCACACATCACGTTGATGGGACTCTGCTCGATGTCGTTCCACCAGCCGCTGGAGCTGTACCAGAGGAACAACTCTACGCCCTGCGAACGAGCGTAGTCTGCCAGCTCGCCCATACACTCGTAACCGATGTTGCTGTCCCACCAGTCGTCGATGAGCACGTAGGGATAGCCCATCGACTTCGCCAGACGGATGTACTCCACCTGGTCGTCCCAGCAGATACTGTTGTCTTGCCAGAGTATCCAGCTCCAGGTGCTCTTGCCGAACTTGTAGGTGTTCTTCGTCGGGAAGCGCGGGGAGACGTTGTCCCACGGCGCGGTGGTCTCCACGATGGGCTTCAGCGTAGAGCCCACGGTAATGGTGCGCCAGGGGGTGTGGGCAGGCAGGGCCATGGCCGGCTCCACGGTGCCGTTGCCGTTGTTCTCGCCGGGCATGGGGAACTCATGGACGAGGATACCGAATATCTCATGAGCGAGCGGAGCGACAAGCCAAAAGTATCGATATCGGAGGAACAGGTGATGGGAATAGAACCCATGATAAAGAGCGGCGAGAAGGAATTCTATGAGCTGATGCCGTCAAGGCTAAAAAAAATAGACTGCGCTTTCAAATCCATCGAGGAGACCGGAGACAATACCGAGTATTCGGCGGATATAGCTTTTATACAGGAGGCTGCCATGGATGCGGAGCTTTTCCGGCTCTCTTCTCTGGCAGGTCGCATCAGTGAGGGAATAAAGAGCGGCGATACCGCGTCCCTAAAGGCGCTGCACCGCATGTTCATGCAGGAGTGGGGCAGAACCTACCGCTCTCTCGGCGAAAAGTATAAGGTAACCGATTCATCGCATGAGCCCCTTGATCCCGCCTTAAAGACTGTCCTCCTCATAGACGATGACGATATGATGCGAGGCACCATAAAGAGTATACTGGGAAAGAATTATAATGTGCTCTCCGCCGAATCCGCGGAGAAGGCACTTGCCATACTGGAGGAAAATAATCCTGACCTGGTGCTCCTTGACTATGAGATGCCGGTGTGCGACGGACCTGAGACATACCGTCTCATCCGTGGAAAGGAGAAATGCAGGGATATCCCTGTGATATTCATGACCGGAGCCGAAAATGCGGATCAGCTCGGTCATATGAAGGAGCTGACGGGTCAGCCTCACATATCAAAGATAGCCGGGGCTGTCAGGATCCGGGCCACATAGAGCTTGCAGGCGGACCGGGTCGGGCATTTCGGAATAGTGAGAGTCTCGTGATACGCGCTTTTTCCCGCAGCGATGCAATAAAATACCTTTGCCGGTTTTCCCTCGGGATTTGCCTGATCTACATTTGAAAAAGTACCTGTGACGCCGATGGCAATGTCGGCGTCACATTTTTTTTTCGCCGCGAGAGCCATTGCATAGGCTGTCTCCCTGGAATAGACCCCATAGTTTTTGATAGTTTCTTTTGGTACCCCGCATTTTATTTTCATCTCGTTTGAGTAGGTGACAAAGCCTCCCTTAAATATAGCGGAGGATCCTTCATTATCAGTGATGAGGGACGCGATGAGTCCACCCGTGCAGCTCTCCATCGTGGTGACGGTAAGCCCCTTCTCTATCAATATCCGTACGATCTCTTCTACTGTCATAATCCCCTCTGTTCGAACAGTGAATCCATGGTAAGCAATACAGCACCGTCCTCCCTCGTTTGTTGGACAGTAACAGGCTTCTCTTACGAGTATACTACTCACTGCTAAATGTTGTAATGGTAATTGGCTGTGAATAGTAACGATAAATTTGAAAAAATATAAAAAAGTACTTGCAATCAGGAAATAATCGTGGTAAATTAAACTCTGTAGAAAAACATTTTGCACCTTTATAATTGAAAAGAAGTGTACCGTCCTTGTGATGTTGGCGCATCCTGGGACAGGGTAAGGCGATCGTGGCGCCATACGATACAGAGCAGATCTGCGGTACACATGTTGCATTGTATCACGGATTTTTTTATTTGAAAAGCAATTTTTCAAAAAAGAGATCGATGACAGTAATGTGTGTATTTTTTATTGCCATTTCGGCTGGATCCGCTTCTTGTCGTACCACTTTTGACCCTCGCACCATTGTATGGTTTGTGGGGAAAAGTGCAGGCGTATTTTGCCTGCACTTTTTTCTTTTTAAAGGACTTACGTTATTAGAGGAGGTTGGATAAAAATGAAAAAGAAAATTTTTTTTGCTGGTTTGCTTTCAACCGCGATGGCTGTGAGTTCAATGGTCTGCGCCGGGGTGCCGGCAGATACGTACGCGGCGACACAAAGCCTTGAAAAAGGACACTATTATGTAAAAGTGGTGAGCGGAAACGGGGTTGTAGATTTTGAGAATGACATAAAGACACAGCTGATGTCCGTCGGAATTTATAATGAAAGTACTTTGGAGAAAACCATAAATGAAATAAAAAATGGTAACTGTAATGTAGTGGTGTATGGAGACAGTTATTACCATGACGTCACAGATAAATTCGTAACCAGTCTTGAATACAAGGCTTCGGCGGTGAGTGTGGATGAGCTTGCTCAGTATGTAAAGGATGGAAGTGAGATATATGATGCCTTAGTGGCGACGGTCGGGGAGAAAACTGAGAGTATTGATGCACACGAGGTTAACACAACCCTCTTAAATACCTGCTACAACGGCGTGAAGGGTGAGACTGTGAAAAACACAAAAGCCTACGCTCTTCCTACAAGCGTAGAGAGAGATGATTTGTTTGTTGCAGAGGTCGGCAATAGCGACAGGATCGGAGATACGAATGCTTACGTTCTTTCAGCAGGTTCAGTAAAGAGATTGAGCGATGCACTCTCTTCAAAGATCGCTGAGCTTTTGGATAACCGGGGCGCCCGTATTTACAAGAGCAACGAACTTCCCGCAGTAAATGCTGAGTATTACGAGGGGAATAAGGAGACGGGAAAAGAAAAGAGCGCGTCAGATGCTCTTGATTTGGACAAAAGTCCGACTATCTTCCTGAGCGATAAGTCAGGAAACGATCTGAGCGAGGATCAGAGCTGGACGTATTATTATCAGATCGTAGCCACAGACGGAAAATACAAAGGGACTACTGAGGCGGAGTATGAGGCAGCGAATGTTTCTGAAAATGTCGGACTGATATGGACAAAAGCAGATATGATTGAATCGAATGTTCAGCTTCTTGAAGATGGTGAGATATATACGGAAACGGGGATAAGTCTGAATGATCTTGTAAAAAAAGCAGAGGAGAATTTAACCGGTAAATCAGGTACAAACACCATTCGTGTCTTTGCGGTTCCAAACACTGTGGCGGATATATACAACGCGCAGCCTGTATGCGACATTGATTTCATTCTCACAGACACCTGTGATTTTACGGAAGTAACCGGTACTCATAGCGACGGTACAGAGACGGAAAAAACTGTAAAAATAACAGTAGACACAGAGAAGACTGCCGGAGCAAAACCTGCAGTTCCTGCCTCTGCTCCGACGTCTGAATCTGTTCTGATACCTGCCTCTGCTCCGACATCTGAATCTGCTCCGACACCTGCACCTGTTCCGACGTCTATCCCTGCTCCGACACCTGCCCCTGCCCCTGCAGTCAGCTGCGCAGTTGAGATTGGCAGTCCTTCATGCGGAACTATTACAGTAAAGAGCGAGGGGACAGTAATTGAGAGCGGAGCTGCGGTTGCCGCTGGTACGGTACTTAACCTTACAGCTTCAGGAATGGGAAGTTACGTATTTGGCTCCTGGAGTGTAGTGGGCGGATCTGTTGAGGCTAACATCGCAACAACCACCATCACTGTAACCAAAGATTTGTACATCACGGCTGGTTTTACAAGGAAGAGGTCAGGCAGTTCAGCTGCCGCTGCACCTGCGGCAACCGCCACTACCATCAGGACCGTTACAGAAAAGGATGGAAGCTTGCTGAAGAATCAGACGGTAATCATTGGAGATGACAGGTACGCTACAGACGATAATGATGAAGTATTAAAGAAGGGCTTCTACTATACCGCAAAGGGCAACCTGGTATATGCAAGGGCTGACGGAAAGCTTGAGAAGGACAGGATCTTCAGGGTTGGCGGACACCGCTACAAGGCTCTGAAGTCAGGGAAGATCGTTGTAAATGACTTCTGGACTACAGAAAAAGGAAACACCGTTTATTCAAATGCGAATGGACGTATTGTAGCAAAGGCATTCTTTGATGTTGATGGATATACCTATTATGCTGCAAAGAGTGGAAAAATCCTAAAGTGCTGACGGAGTATATTTGTATGGACAATCATTTTGATAAGTGTTATCATTTACGATTAAAAGTGAAGTGGATAATTTGTTCGATTAGGTAAATGATATGATAAAATATTTCAAGAAGCTGCCCGGTGGACTCGTCGGAAGGTTGATGAAACTCATGGTCACACTGATACTCGCGCTCGGCATTCTGTTCGCGACAATGTCCGGTATCCTTATGGTTATACAGAAAAGTCAGGTGAAATACGAGGAAGTAGAGCGCACGCAGTATGTCGAGACCGAGTTCAAGACTTTTATAACGGATTTTTCAAAGGATATACTTTTACAGCTGGTGACATGGTCTGCAGATGCGATCGATGACGCGTTTTGGGCTCTCGATTGTGATTTTGAGATCCTGAGAGCGCAGGTCGAGGATGTATTCAATAATCCCGAAAACTATGCGAGAGTACAGGTTCAGCCGCCGCTGGAGGAAAATAACGGAAAGTTTTCACTTCAGCTCTTATATCCCGATGATATGGGAGAGGTTGATGATGAGGCTATGGAAATGATAGAGAGACTCGCTAATCTCGCTCCTATGATGGAGAGTATAGTTTCGCGAAACAACTATATCATACTGGACTGCTATATTTCAACACCCTGTGGTCTCACACTTGCCATGGATAATTCCTCAGGAAAAAAATTCGATGAATCGGGCACTGTCAGAACTTATGACCCCAGAACAAGACCCTGGTACAGGGGGGCGGCAGAACTCGGTGATACATTCTTTTCTTCCAGGGTTCACGGTTATTTTTATGAAACGGATATTGTGGAATTTGGTATCCCCTGTTACAAGGACGGAGAGCTGGTGGCCGTTCTTCAGGGAAGCTGTGGACTGGATGTCATTGATCAAAAGCTGGAAATGTCCAATATCAGGGATGACAGCTTTTCGGTGGTGATCGGCAGCGATGGTCAGATTCTCAGATCCAGACGTACGGAGGGCGAATTAAAAGTAAATGAGAATCAGGAGCAGGAGATTGATATAAGGGAAAGTGTTAATCCCGGGCTTTGTGAAGTCATTAACCTGGCGCTTGAGGGAAATATTGATGTGCGGGATGTGATGGTGGATGGCGAGACATGTTATGTGGGATATGTGCAGCTGACTACATGCGGATGGGTGATTCTTACATTCTTCCCTGAAAAAGACCTGACGGGACCTGCGGATAATCTTACCGAGATGATGAATGAATCTACCAGTACGCTGCTTGAAAAGCTTGACGAGGATCTTTTGGCGACAGGAATAATGTTGGTGGTGTTTGTCATTGCCATTATTTGGGCAGCGATCAGCATGTCATCAAAATACGCAAAAAAATGGACGTCTCCGCTGGACAAGATGACGCAGGCAGTCAGAAACTTTGTCGGTGATGAAATGGAATTCGAGATGGAGGATATGTACAGGACCGGTGATGAGATACAGGTGCTCGCGGAAGCCTTCGACAGCATGTCCGGAAAAATGAAGGAATATGTCCGGGAGATCGTCGAGCATACAGCTGAGAGGGAGAGGACAGCCACTGAAATGGAGATGGCATCAAAGATCCAGCTCAAGATGCTTCCTGACAGAGATACGGTCTTGAGGGACGATCCGGAATATGAGCTGTATACAAGGATGGTTCCTGCGACGGAGGTCGGCGGTGATTTCTACGATTTCTTTTATCTGGATGATGACCATTTGGTGCTGACGGTGGGCGATGTCTCGGGAAAAGGTATCACGGGAGCATTGTTTATGGCTCTCTGTAAACAGATGTTCAGATCTCAGATGATTCTCCAGTCGGGAGATGTGGTAAAGGCCGTGACAGAGTCAAATATCAGGCTCTGTGAGGAGAGCGCGGATTCCATGTTTGTGACGGTATGGATGGGAGTGCTGACTATTTCCACCGGAGAGCTCAGCTTTGTAGATGCAGGTCATGAGTATGCCGCTGTCAAGAGAAATGATGGTCAATTCACCCTCGAAGAAGATAACCACAGTATGTTTGTAGGTGGGGTTGATTTCGCGGATTATAAGCTCAATACCATAAAGCTTAACGCGGGAGAAATAATATATCTGTATACTGACGGTGTGACGGAAGCTCGCAATTTGGACATGGAGCTGTTTGGCGAGGAAAGGTTTACCGACGCGTTAAATGAAGCCAAAGACCTAAGCGTGGAAGAGATCGATAATCATGTGCGCAGTAAAATAGCCGGGTTTACGGCCGGAGCAGAGCAGTTTGACGACATGACGACACTGTGCTTCAGGTATCTGGGGACGGGTGAAAAAGCTTAGGAGCCGCGCATAAATTAATTATGCGTGGATCCTTAGGGTACATACTTGCAATACATCATGTTTACTGATATACTGTCAGGCGAAAGTTAAGCAGAATCGATATTAAAGGAGTTTTAGACATGAAAAAATCTTTCACAGCAATTTTACTCACACTGGCTTTTTGCATCACTCTTGTGGGCTGCGGGAACACAGGCAGTGCGGCGTCAGACGGCAAGCTTGCTTACTGGACCGCTGATTCCGCCGCGATGAAATCTCTGACGGATTTTGTCACTGCGGCATCAGACGAGAAATCGGACGGGTATATCCCGGTCGGGGATCGTGTGGCTGTATTTGATATGGACGGTACACTGACCTGCGAGACCTTCTACACCTATTATGACACCATGATGTTCATAGAGTACTGCCTGAAGGATCATCCGGACAGAGTGTCGGACGAGCTGAAGGCAGCGGCCCGCGAGATAAAGCCCGGGTACACCGCAGGGGAGGAGCTGGCGAGAAATTTCGCGAAGGCCTACGCAGGGATGACGGTGAGTGAGCTGTACGACTACGCCGTGGAATTCGGAAGGAAAAATACGGACAGCTTCAACAACATGCGTTATATTGACGGTTTTTATCTGCCTATGGTGGAGGTGGTGAAATACCTCTATGAGAACGATTTCACCATTTATGTCGTCAGCGGTACCGAGCGTACTACCACCAGAGCTATTGTAGCGAATTCGCCAATAAAGGATTATGTCTCTCCGGAGCAGGTTATCGGAACCGAGTTCGAGGTAAAGGTAAAAGGAAATGAGGATATATCCTCAAATATGGATTACAAGTATGCTGACGGTGACGAGCTGGTATTCACCGGAGAATTCATCCAGAAGAATCTGAATGCCAACAAGACCATCTGGATCGAGCGAGAGATCGGAAAGTACCCCGTGCTGGCCTTCGGAAACAGCGGAAGCGATACCAGCATGATGAACTACGCGCTGGACAAGAGAAATCCATATCCGTCAGCCGCGTATATGGTGGTTGCGGATGATGATGTGAGAGAGTGGGGAACACAGAATTGGGAAGAAAAATCGGCTCAGTACACAGAGCAGGGCTATGTTCCCATCTCCATGAAAAACGACTTTGAGAAGATATATTCAGATGATATCACCAGAGCGGATGTGCAGTATGTAGAGCCGGATTACGGCGATGAGGCGCCTGCCCGGGAAAGTGATGAGCTTGAAGAAGCGGCATAAGGGTTGTGTGCAGCTATTGTGCAACTTTTGTATAACTATTTGTGCTAAAATTCCGCAGATAAAATTTTATACTACATTTTAAGAGAATGGGGGCAGGTTGATGAGCAGCAATCAGTTTTTTCCTTTTGAGAGAAACCGTTACTATGCCGGAAAGATGCTGACCAGCGCGGATTTCATGGCTGAGCAGAAGTACTTCCTTGATAAGCAGCGCTTCTTGTCTACGCAGATGTACGGCAGCGGTATCGTGTGCGGGCTGGGGGTAGTATCGTTGGACGATCTGTCGATCCTGGTCGAGAGTGGCGTGGCGATAGATGGGCTCGGACGGGAGATTGTCATCGAAAATTCGGTCGTAAAGAAGTTGTCGGCCGTGGATGGATTCGATTCCCTCTCAACCAACCAGGTGACGCTGTGTCTCAGATATAATGAGAAGCCGGCGCATACTGTTTATGCTGCGCTTCATAACGATTCCGACAAGGAATACGAATACAACAGGATAACGGAGGGCTACGAGCTGTATTTGATCGATACAGATCAGCTGGCGCCCGATTTTGCGATCGAAAATGAGTTCATCGTTCATGAGACTCTGCTGTCATCAAAGAATTACCAGGTGGAGGTGGTCATTCCCGGTACCGTATGCAAGGGGAAAAATGTCAAACTGATAGTACGCATCACAAAGCACACGGCGGCGGATGTATCCCTTGATTATCACGGCGTGCTTCAGGTTCCCGGTTTTGAGACTCAGGCGGGAGAACACGAGATAACAGTTGATATTAAGGATATTCATTTGGCTAAGGAGGAGGTCTGCGAGAAGGAATACTGGCTGAGAGTGATAGACTCCGATGCCGCCGAGACCAATGTTATCCTGCAGTCCGGCTCCGCTGAAGGAAGCGAGGACGGAGCAAATGTTACCGTAAATGGAAACTTCTCCATGAAGATCCTGCTGGAGAACACCACTCCTCTCGAGCTTGTGACAAGGATGCTGGGAAGGTTCTCTTTGGAGATGCAGTCCATCGGAGAGACTGTTGATTTCCTGAAGCTGGCGGAGCTCTCGCTTGTGAGAACCGACAGTGCTTATGTCATTGAAGAAGTCAAAGAAAAGAACGTAAAGAAATATATCCCCACACCCGCAAAGGAACTGGAGAGAGGAAGCTTTCTCGATTACTTCGAAAAGAGTGTGGATATCAGAAGCTCTCTCTCGTCTGAAATACCTTCTCCTGCCGCACAGATTCCTACCGTTGTGCAGCATGGTATAGAGTACGCCAGCGGTTTTGTGGAGATACCTCTGGGAACAGGTGCAAGACAGGGAGACATTTGCTTTTCCGGAGAAATCGTTCATGGACTCGGAAAAGGGAATGTATATGTCGAGGTAGGGTATGAGTTTCTTTCCGAGGACAAGTCTCTCGGCGCAAACGCCAGAAGCACCATCTACGGAAATGCCAGACTTTTTGACCACGCCGGTACGACAAAGGCAGATACTGCCGTAAAGGTCAATAATGACAAGGGAAGCTTTGTAGTTGCGGCACAGCTGCTTGAGGACGCGGATCTTCTGGTTCTCACCTACAGATGGGTCGCTATCAGATTTCCTTCAGGAACAGATATCAGAGAGACAAAGGTCGGGAAGAATCAGAGCATCTCGGCGGAGTCGCCTACATTTATCATGGGACCCAGGGAAAATCATTACTTTGGTGTTATATATCACAATATGGAACCGGCATCTATCTCTTACGAGCTTACAGAGCCGGGAAGCGGTGAGATATCTGCAGACGGTATCTATACTGCTCCGTCCAAGGAGGGCGTATACGAGATCAGGATCTACTGTACGGATCTTCCGCTGATCTCTACCTACGCGTACGCCATCGTTAAGAAGAAAAACTATGACGAGGAAGAGGCATGATCTTTGAATCCTCCAAGGCCAGACTTTCGGTAGTAAAGGTTTCTCTTAAAAATGAGATAAATGACGTATATGTCTGTCGTGACATTCGTTCGTCTGCTAAAACGCTTTATACGGTTATCGCGGTACATGATCATACTATAGTAAAGCAGATCCTTAATATGCTGCAGGAGACTGCCTATTCCAAATCGGATCGAATAATTGACACTTTTACCAGCGAAGGCGACTTCGTGATGGTCTTCCCTTATCAGCAGGAAAGACTACTGGATAAATTTTATATGGGGAAGTCCTACCCTATCACCAGATGCGAGGACATAGCAATGAACATGCTGATAGCATGTATCGGTTCGCATCTGCCCTGGTCGTTGTTGTATCTTGTTCTGGAGCAGAGACGTGTCAATATTGCCAGTGATGACGAGATATTTTTGGGCTATGAGATCGAACTGGCGGATTTCGATCCGGACATAGGCGAGAGGAACTGTGTTTACTCCTGCGCAAAGATAATACTTGACATACTGGAGCCGCAGTCGTCGGACAAGACCATCAGCTATCAGCTGCTGTCCAGAAAGGTTGCGAACAGCAGTTATTCCAGGTTCAGCGAGCTGTATCGCGATATCAGGATAGCTGCCGTACCGAAGAAAAAGCGCGGCATAATTGCCAGGCTGAAAAACTGGTTCATGAGGAATCGTGACAGGTTCTTCGCGATACTTCTTCGGGTTTCTGTGGTGCTTGCCATAATCGCGATTCTTTCACTGATCTCACAGCTGATCTTCGGTGAAGTTTTATGGCTTGCTTTTTTATATAATCATTTCGAGATAATCGGGACTGAAAACCTTGCAAGATAAGGGATGATGGTTAGTATGATCAGAAGAGTTCAAACAGTATTTTTGGTACTGTGGATAGCAGTATTGGCTGTAGTGATGCAGCTTGTTATTTCAAATGATGAACAGGACGAGAGGATAGGCGCTTATGTTGACGGATATACCGCAGAGAAAACATCGTATGTAATAGATATGAGATCCTCCGGATCCTACCTGTACAAGATCGAAAGAGACGGAAAGGCAGAGATAATAAAGACTGCCGTAGATCTTGGATTTGAGACCTTTGACGCTATTCTTCCCGCTGATGAAGGACCGGCAGTAGTTATTTCTGCTCCGGCCGGGCAGACCGGAAGCGATGAACGTACCTATCAGATCGTGCTGCTCACAGACACTTTGAATGCAATGAGGGTGTCACCTGTATTTGAGCTTCCCACCGAAGTGTATTTTTCCACCGTATCCCATGACGCCGGAATATGGTATATATCCGGCATCGGAAATTCGGGAAGAGGGGCCTTTGTCTACAGCATAAATGATTCTGAATTCAGCGATGTGGCTCCCGAGGTGGGTATAAACACCACGGAGGAAAAAAAGGCAAAAACTCTTGTCAGTATATACTCACAGAGAGCTGCTGAAGGAGTCAGCTACACAAAGGTCACCTTTAATGGATCGGTTTTATTCATGCAGGCGGACAACGAGGCGCTTTCCGACGTTTTCAAAGACAGTGAGACAGCACGTAAAGCCTATGAGACGGCTAATATAGGCCTGAAATGGCGTAACAGGATGTTTTCTCAGGAAGCTCTCATCTTTTTGATCTATATACTTATTGGAGCTTTCATCTTTATCATCAATATTTTCATGCACAGGTTCAGGCCGTTGCTTACGAGAAGTATCAGTATTATTCTGGCTTCTCTTATTGTTGTGTCTCTCCTGGGTTTTTTGGAGACTTACAATATCAATAATTGCGTAAAACAGCAGACACTCTCCATGCTCTCGGAGGAGCTTGTGACCTTAGAGACCGATGTGGAGCGCAGCGGTCTTCTTCCGGAGGATGTGGATACACTCTTCCTGAACGAAGACTATGCCAGTCTCCGTGATGTGATAAGCGCGCCCATGAAGGATGTTCTCCTGCTCAGAACCATAGACGGGCGCAACATCATCTCAAAATCAGCGGCGCCTCTTATGTATATTCAGGATATGTACGGACAGAATGTATATAATGTGTACGATCAGGCTGTCCGTAACGGCAGTGCGCAGGGTATGGCGAGAATACAGGGGAAGGAATACGCCGTTGCCGCCAGATCCATGTTCAAGGATTATAATCGCCAGGTAATAATTGCGGGATTATATGAGACCAAAAGCGCGGATTTTAAGGATCTCTACCTCATGTGGATCGTACTTATCGTGATGGCAGCAGCTGTAATGATCTATGTCATCTGCAGTAATGTCATCTCTTACGCACATCTGGCGAAACTTCGCGATACCATGGTGAAGGTTTCCGGAGGAAGCGGGGATATGATAGATATACCGGAGGAGAAGCCGGCTGAGTTGGCGGGACACTGGGATGCTCTCGGTGAGATCGCATCCGTGTTCAGGCGCGTGAATTATTCTGCTTATCAGGTATATGAGGCGTACTTCAGATTCGCACCCAAAAAGATTGAGACATTCCTCGAGAAAACCTCCATTTCAGAAGTCAGATGCGGAGATATCGTAATGTTCTCAGGTACTGAGGCAATACTTAACATCTCCGGCGATATGATGGGCTCGGTGGAAGGTATTGACGATATGAACGATCTCATCATGATCATGGAGAGACATCAGGAAAAACGGGATGGTATCCTGATCTCAAGCGATGTGAGCTCGGGCATTGTAAAGCTTGTATTCAAAGAGGGGATGCAGACATTGTCTTTCGGTGTGGATTTCTGGCATGATGTGGACGCTCTGTGGCCGGGTGGATTTACGACTGTGGGCATAGTCGTTCACTATGGTAAATTCAGATACGGCGTAGTGGGAACTACCAGACAGAGTATGGTATTTATGGATTCCGCAGAGTCAAGACTTATCGCGAAATATTCCGCATGGCTCAGAGATTTGGGGCTTGGGCTTTTGATCACGGACAGCGTGGTAAAGTACGAAGGGCTCGGCGAAGAGGATATGAAGGGATTGCGCTATATCGGGTTTATCGAGGAGGACGGGGTAAAGCTGGATCTCTACGAGGTGCTTGATGCCAATACTTCCAGTGTCCGCCTGGGGAAGAAGGCTAATCTGAGTAAATACAACGAGGCTCTTGAATATTTCAAGTCTCAGGATTTCTATTTTGCAAGGAATACTTTTTCGGAGATATTAAAGGAAACCCCGGAGGACGCCGTTGTGAAATGGTACTTGTTTGAAAGCGAGCACTATCTCAATCAGGACTCGTGCGGAGACCTTTTGAGACTGCACATGGATTGACGGGGGAATAGATGAATCAGGGAATAATATCAGTAATAATAAATGCAATAAAGTCGCGTATCATGCCGATCGTTACCAGGATTCGACTGCTCACCAGCTTGTCGTACCTGAGGACACAGGTATTCTCAAAGATCCGTGACTTTTTTGTAAGGCTGCTGAATGTTAAGCCTAGAGACAAGAAGGATTATTACACCATAGCTAACTGGATGGTATCCAAAAAGCTGGCATTTGCGGTCGTGGTGATAATAGGTACCATCAGTCTGATCTATATATTATATGTCCGTGCGCCTTTCGGCTCCTTCGGAGGAGGCGACGGCATCAAGACCTATAACTATACATCTTTACTTCTCCGCCTGCAGAACGGTATGGTCCGCATCAAGGGAAACGGCGGATATCTGGCATACGAGGGGAATGTGGCCGGAGGTTATACCGCCGGAAACGGAACTCTGTACAACAGAGAAGGTTCTATGGTTTACATAGGGAATTTCGAGAGGAGCAAGTACGAGGGAAAGGGAACCCTGTATTATCCCGGTGAAATAGTGAAATATACAGGAGATTTTCACGAAAATCTCTTCCAGGGAGAAGGAAGACTCTATCGTGAGAGCGGCTCTCTCGAATATAACGGAGAATTTGTGGCCAGCCGCAAGGAAGGTCACGGAATACTGTATGATACTGCCGGAAACAAGGTATTTGACGGCATGTTCGCGGCAGATGAAATAGCTTACAGCCAGATAGTCGGTCAGGCCACATCGGATCTGGCAGAAGCATATTCGGGCGACAGAGCAGTGTATCTCGGCAACAAATATATCGCTGTGTATCTTTCGGACATAAACGCGTTGTATAATATACCTGTAGACAATGAGGAACTTGGTGATTCCTCTACGATCAATGAAATATATGTAATGAATGATCACGTCAATTTCGGAAGCAGCGTATGCACCAGTGTTTCTGAAATATCGCAGGTACTCGGAAAGCCGGTATATCAAGGTGATTCCTATGCGACGTATCCCGAGATAGTGGCTATCTACGAAATGTCCAAATACAAATCCGTCTACGCCGGGACACCGGAGGTGGAGATCTCGAGAAATCTGACGGATATGTTGACCATAAGCTCTTATGACAGAGGTTATCAGGTTTACCTTTACTCTTTCGAGAAGGACGGACTACTGTATTCATTCCTTACAAGGGATGACGCAGGAAGCGGATTCGACATGTATTTCATTACAGCGGTAAAGGAAGGAGAGTAAACTGATGGGTGACGGAAAAGTTAGAAGGATCAGAAAACGGAGAGCGCCCCAAAAGAGATACATGGCACTGCTCTCGCTGTTGTTGGTGGGTGTTGTAACCCTGTCATCTGCCGAGCCTGCAAGTTCGGTCACTGTAGATGTTCCTGAAGTGAGCAACACGGGGAGCGGCTGGGGTGATGCTTCTGATGAACCTGCTGCAAGCACGGCTGCAGAGTCAACGCCTGCGCCAACCAAGACACTCACGCTTGAGACGGCAAAGACACTTGCATACGCTACCAGCATCAAACTGGATGATCTGGATGAAAAGTACGAGCTGAAGGTGGCAGCCTACGAGAATGCAGTTAAGGCTGCGGCTATCACCAGAGAATATGTAAAGCATTTTCATTGGCGATTTCTTTTTTCTTTTGATTTGCCAAGAGATCTTACCTTTGAAGAGATAAGAGAGACTGCCTATGAGCCCAAGGAGGCTCTGGAAGAGGCGAACTCCGTCAAAAAGGACATGGATGATCTGAAGTTCGATCTCAATGAAAAGGTAACGGATCTCTATATTTCTATCTATAAGGGACGGCAATCGGTGGCACTGGCGGAGGAGCGCCTTGTTCTTGCAAACGATAAGGTGTCGAAGGTAGCGGCGATGGTTGCCACAGGTGAAAAAAATCAGGAGGATCTGAATGAGGCGCAGCAGGAGATCAAGGATATCGAGTCTGCCATAGCTGCCGACACGACCACTGCGAATGCGGCCTGCAAGCAGCTCGGAAAGCTGATAGGACTCGTCGATGCCTACGGCAATGTCACGGATCCGACACTCTCTGAATACACTCTGGAGTCACCCTATAATACGAAGATAATAGATGAGCTGGACAGAAAGGATCTCGACTACTTAAAGGAGTACACGCTGGATCATGATTCCGACATCGCCGAGGCAAGGAGCAACAATTCCCTGGCATATCTCGATGTGACCACGGTATATCAGGCTCTTTCGGATAATATGAAGTATAACGACATGCAAATAATTGCTCCTTACTACCGGGATGTTCTAGCGGGGCGTACTATAAACAAGCGTGACTTAAAGCAGGCCAACAAAAAATTCCTTGCGGCCGTCGATACCTATTGGAATGGCGATTATAAAATCGGTTTCTGGCCCATTTTATTTAAAATACCAAAGGTGTGGTTCAAGGGAAAGTCAGACGGTACATGGTATATGCAGGATGACCCAAACGCGCTGTTTGACACCATACTCGAATACTACAATACCAGTACCGAACTGAAGAGCGCGTCCTCCGACAAGGAAGATACTGTGGAGGGCGGCTTTAATACTTATATCGGCCTGCGGAACACCTACACTTTGCTCGCAGAGCAGAGGAAGGAAAAAGAGGCGAGTTTCAATGAGGCAAAGGTTGAGTACCGCATAGGTGAGATAGACGCGGAGGAGTACAATTCAATACTGGACAACTATGAAAGTCTGCAGAATCAGGAGCTGGAGTCTTTGACTACCTTCAGTCAGTATGTCAACAGCTTTAACCGCATGACCTGCGGTGCTCTGGACAAGCTCCTCAACGGCGAGGATTTCGAGAATGAATACAGCGCACAGCTGGTGGTTGCCAACAGCATACCGGGAGCTTCTTATTACATTATTCCAAAGTATGATGAGTTGACATTTGAGATGGGTATATGTGTTCCGGATGACTTCAAATACAATATTTCGGATTTCGAGCTGTGGTGTGATAATATTCAGATCGGCGAGCGCACCGCCACCGGATCTGTGATAAAGCATTTGATGAAGGCAACCGCAAATGTTGAGCAGGTTGTCGTAAGGCTCTATGATGGGGAGGAATTCTTGGCCGACTGTGAGATAGATCCCGGCATTCTACAGGGTCCTCTGTATGTTATCGAGTACGACGGCAACACGCAGCTTGAGAATCAGGTGGGCGTATATGAGTTTACCGAGAATGAGGATGATACGACCGTCACTCTAAAGCTGATGCCGAATACCATAGAAAATATGAAGTACTTCGTGGTCTATGATACAAACGGCGTGGCTGTAGGTTCAGAGGAGCTTAGGAAGGTTGACGAGGGTATCAAGTACCTGAAGGCTCTGGAAAACTCACTGGATCAGGTGACGATAAAATGCTATGACGCGGATCAGAACTATCTGTATGACGCGTCGCTCAATATATACAAGAGAGCACTGATCAAAAAAGTTTGATAAAATTTATTGATTTGTGCAAGTTAAGTATAGATCGTTGTTATATAATCCATCGCATAGTACAGATCATGTAGTTTGATCTTTTGACAGATCATCAGCTGCTCATCAAAGGGAAATGATTTATGGGTAATACGGATAACAAGGAAAAAAAGAACAGGGGAGGCAGATTACGAAACTTCTTCGAAAAAGCAGGGGTCAGAGTGATAGCTGTCTCGATAGTGATCACTCTCGTAGTCTCAATGGTGGCTGTTTCCCAGACGCAGAGCCTGGCGGCCTTTAATTCTGACATTGCCATCAAATACAAGGATTACAGGGCTACACATGAGATTGAGAAATCGACGCTCTTTATCGGCACATATCTCATAGCTCTCCCGGCTCTCACGGATTCCCTTTACGACGAGGCGGATGAGAGCGGCATAGAGGCAGAGCAGAGCGTTCGTTACTATTTCTCGGAGCTGGCAGGAGGAGCGTGGCGAAATATCACGGGCGCCACTTCACTGATCGATCTGGGTCCCAACAGTGGAACGGCAGCCACCGAGGAGGAGCTGGCAGACCTCTGGATCACAAAGGTCATCGGCGCGGACGGAGTGATGGTTGATGCAAAGAGCGGAGAAATCAGCGGTCTTTTCTCCGATCCTGATCCTTATGATCTGTTCCATCTGCCGGAGCTTGTGACTCTCCGAAAGGCTTACGCCGGTGAAGAGGACGCGGAGGAGCCCACCATGACGGAGTTCATGACCATGAGAGGTCACACGGTGGCTACGGGGCTTATCTCACTGCTGGGTTCGCAGGATGCCTACGAGAGAGGTGAGAGCGCTTCCAGATCTGTTGATGCAGATGTATTTGTTTACAATTCCCTGCATGATTTCTTCGCATCGGATGTACACAATGAATATACCGACACTTGTGATGAGCAGCTCTTAAAGCTTGAGAGCCTTTACAATTCCTTTAATGAGGAGGGTGATGAGGATAGAGCGTCGGTCGTATATACGCTGATGAGTAAGGTGGATGACGCGAGACGCGCAGAAGTGTTCAGACAGCTGACACAGGAGCCTGACGCGCTGATGCCGCCCCTCGGCGACAAGCTTATGGAAGGGCTTGGTTATGAGAGCGATGGCTTCGTTGTATCGACCAGCGAGACAGAAGGCTACTCAAACGCCGAAGAATCTGCCTCGAATGCATATTATTCGCATCTCGCAAATGCCTTGACTGAGGATTCGTCAAGTATACTTTCGAGATATGAATATTCCTACAGCATGGATGTCTTAGATCTCGCCACAAAGGAGGCTGTTGACGATCTCATGGATATCTACAGTATCCGTGACGAGATAATAAAGAACCAGCAGTCAGAGCTTCAGAAGCTTACGGATTATCTTCTTCCGGAATGTGATCCTGTATACAGCAAGGGTATCGTTTCCGGAGTTAAATCGGATTATGTCTCTGCGTACAGAGCGCTTGGAGAGACGGCAGCTGTATCATATCTGAAAGATCAGATGAATGAGAATGAGAATTACCGCTCGCAGATACAGTTCTTTATATCCGCAATAAAAAAACGTTTGACCACCTCCGAAGCGTTGGACTTTATACTTGAGAGGATCGATTGGACTGACGCTCTCTATGGCGATATACCTAAGGACAATGCCTGGGACTACGCTATGAGAGTAAATGACGAGCACATGGACTGGCTTCGCGATCTGCTGGCGCAGCTCCTTGCCGAGAACAGCGATCTCCGCGGAGATCTGGACAATCTCAATTCACAGCTTGCCGATCTTGAGACCGATAAGCAGATGTGTCTCGACAATAACGATCTGCAGGGGGCAAAGCAGAAGGACGCCGAGATAGGCGAGGTGAAGAAGCAGATCAACGAACAGACTGACAAGCTGAACAGTATTATCAATTCCGACAATGCTTCCGCCGGCGACAAGGCTTGGGCCGAGGCCTCCCTGGGAGGAGGAGAAAGCAATCTGATAAACAGCCTGTACAACAGTGCTTTAGGCGCCTACGTCGATGACAATACGGACAGATTTCAGACAGCAGTCTCAGGTCTGGCTGCCCTGGGAGCATCTGATGCCATACAGAATCTCAAGGATCGCGTGAACGGCAATGATGGCTCCGGCAATGGGTCCGGAGACGGGTCAGGCAATGGGTCTGGAGACGGCTCCGGCAACGGGTCTGGAAACGGCTCCGGCAATGGGTCTGGAGACGGGTCAGGCAATGGGTCTGGAGAAGGGTCAGGCAACGGGTCTGGAGACGGCTCCGGCAATGGAAATGGAGACGGATCAGGCGACGGAAACAACGGTATCCTCAACAATATTCTCGACCAGGCTGCGTCGGATGCGGCAAACAACGGTACAGACCGTGGACTTGGTGGCAATACGTTAGATGGGCTGAATGGAGCATTACTGGATTTCTTCGGAGATCTCGATTCTCTGTCAGATAAGGATATGGCTGCAGCCATAGCGGGGCTTTCAATGCTCGGTAACGCCGGAAATACCAAGGCGGGTTATCTCGCGGCTCAGCTGTCCGCAGCCTATAGAAATATCTGCGGATACCTGTATGATCAGTATCTCGATGACAAGACCACGGATTTTGTCAACCTGAAGACCATAGGCGATGTGACAGATTACAGATATGTGTATTACAAGTCCACCGATGAGACGACTATGACAGGACTCGGAACCAGTCTTACCTTTAGAAACAATACTGATGTAGTAAGGAATGCCTACGAGCAAAGAAAGACACTGTCGGGAAAGACAAAGAAGCAGGGTGTTCTCTATATCAGAGAAAAGGATTCGATCCTTTATTTCAGCTGTGAGGCCGAGTATGTACCTAACACGACCATCGCAGTATGTATGACTCCCGAGGTCAAGGAAGAAGCATTGGCCTTTGTAGAATACTATAACAGTTTAGGGTGATGAAATGGCAGATTATCCAATTATCTCAGATGTGAGCAACTTTATATGTCAGGTATTAAGGGAGAAGATGTGTCCGGAGCCTATACCTTCTCCGAACAACATCGAGATCTCATCTCCCGCATCCCAGGATGTTGACTACATAGTGGGATTGTACCTTTACGATATCAGGGAGGAATCAAATGTAGCGATGCCGCCAGCCATTAAAAAGGGCCGGGTTCAGCTGCAGAAGCCTCCGAGGCCGTATGGTCTCTATTACATGCTTTTTATAAACGGGGGAGGTCAGATGGGCCTCAAAGACCCGGATATACAAAAGATAATTGGTAAGGCGGCACAGATAGTCAATGACAATGCGTCTGTACTGCCGAACCAGCTGCAGTCCTGGCTGGACACGCAGGAACCTCCGATAGTGCTGTCTCAAGCGAAGATAAGCCTTGAGGAGAAGGTCAGAGTTTGGCAGGCGATCAATAAGCCGTATCAGATCAGCCTGTTCTACAAGGCCTCACCTGTATTCCTGTCCAGTGAGGTTGTCATCGATACACCGCGTGTAACGGAGGCAACGTTTGGATTGCATGTTACCGGAGAACAAGTATGAGGAAGGAGGTTAAAGAGGTTTGTCAACCATTTCCTACAAGCTTGATCTGATCATCGCGCTGGTGGATGCCACAAACGGAAAATCTGTTGCCGAAAATGATGTAATCTTCTACAGGGACGGTTCGGTGCTGCAGCCCCACAAAAGGGGTGAAGGCACATATGTACTGTTCAATTGCGGAAGAGAAGACTTCGATCTGGTAGCAAATGTCCGCGGGTTTCATCAATGCAGAACACAGGTCAGATACGAGACGATGAATGAAAACCAACCATTGGCAATCGTCTTCCTTATACCGGATGCGAGAGCTATGCCGAACATAGAAATATGCGAGGTAAGCGGACGTATCCCACATCTCACGGACATGGAAGCGATCGGGCTGTCAAAGCCCAGGTGCTGTATAAATGAATACAGTGCCAGGCGTATGGAAATGAGCGTTTTTCAGATGGAGGGAAGCAGATACCTGGAAGATGTGCACTATGGAATCCTGCATGCGCAGGAAGATACATACGAGCATATCGAAGTTGAAAAGAATATCGATATAAAAAAGGTAAAACTGAAATATCCCCTGGAAGAACCCTTTTCCGTTAATGCACCGGTCTGCAGAGTGATCTTCGCGAACATCGAAAAGGATGGGAGTTACAGGATCGCCATGAGAAAGCAGTCGCCGGACACGCCGGCGATAGTAAAATACCGGAAAAACGGCGTCTGGTATTATCTCAAGTGCGATTTTAACGAACTGACTCATGAGATGCTTCTGAAGGCAAAGAAGTACGAAAAGAAAGATGACCGGGAGGAGGTGGAACAGACGTGAGTTATGTGACTGCAACCGCGCAGCTCATGTGCCCTTTCGGTGATGCAGGAGGAATGCTTTCCGTGACAAGTCAGCAGAAATTCTTCATCGATGGTAAGCTGGTTGCAACGATACAGGATGCAGCTCCAATGGTAAACATACCTACAATGGGTATGTGCAAAAACCCTGCTAATCCCATGGTGGCAGCAGCTACAGCGGCGAATCTCGGAGTGCTCACTCCAATGCCGTGTATACCGGCTACAACAAGCTGGATTCCGGGGAACAAGGTGACGACATTGGCGGGAGGCAAACCCTGTTTATCTAATGAATGCACATGTATGTGCATGTACGGTGGTGTAGTATCCATCGCTTATCCTGGTCAAATCAAGGTGAACTAAAGAACAGGTGGCTGAAAAGTCCATAGAAAGGAGACATTAATGGCTGAATATTTTTCACCGGGCGTATATGTTGAGGAATACGACAATTCGCCCAGAGCAATTGAAGGTGTTGGAACCAGCACAGCGGGATTTGTAGGTCTTGCTGAAAAGGGACCGGCAAAGGGGGCGCCCAGTCTTGTTACTGATATGAAGAGCTTCAAGCGTCAGTTTGGAGGGTTCTTAAGCGAGTTTACACATGGTGAGTACAGATATCTCGCTGCCAGCGTTGAGCAGTTCTTCGCAAACGGCGGAACAAGATGCTATGTATCCCGTGTTATTCCCTCAGACGCAAAGAAGGCTTCCGCAAAGGCGGGAATCCTCTCTGTAGAAGCTGCCAATGAAGGAAAGTGGGGAAATCGTATCCAGATTTCTTTCGATACAGTAGAAAAAAAGAAGCTGCAGCTTATCGCAAAGAGCAATGACGGCTATGTGGCAAAGAGCACAGATGGCTTCAGAGAAGGTGATATCGTAAAGGTTGGCGGCGAGTACAACCGCATCGCAACTATATATGAGGACACCGTTACATTCGAAGAGGACTTCACTGCTGATGTAGTTGATGAGGCAGTTATCCCGAAGACAGTTCTTTACCTTGTATCAGTAAATATCAGTGTTCGCGCAGGTGACGAGGTTGAGAATTACGCAGATGTAAACTTTAATCCCACATCCGCAAACTATATCGATGCAAGACTTGCGAAGAGCGAAATTGTAAAAATCAAGGTTGATCGCCTTAAAGAGGCAGCTAATCCTGTAGAAGCCATCCTTGGCGACGGACAGGATGCCGGCGTTATCACTCTCGAGGGTGGTTCAGACGGCAGCATCAGCAAGATTAATGCATCTACATTTATCGGTGAGGACAATGGTCCCGGAGAGAGAACAGGACTTGCATCCTTCGTTGAGAATGACAGTATCAGCATGCTTGCCATCCCCGGCGTTACAATTCCCGAGGTTGCCGTTGCACTGGTAGCTCACTGCGAGAATCAGAAGAACCGTTTTGCCGTACTGGATATGCCCAAGGATGCGGTAAAGACCGAAGACCTGATCGAGTATCGCGGCATCATCGACAGTACTTATGCGGCTATGTATCATCCCTGGATCGAGGTATTCGACAGGGCAGCAAACAAGTCAGCATACATTCCGCCCTCAGGAGCTGTTATGGGTGTTTACTCAAGAACAGACATCAACCGTGGCGTGCACAAGGCACCCGCAAATGAGATAGTATTCTGCAGCGGCCTTTCAGTAAACTACACAAAGGACGAGCAGGACATCCTGAATCCCGAGGGAATCAACCTTATCCGCAATCTTCCCGGCCAGGGAATCCGCGTATGGGGCGCACGCACAGCCAGCACAAACGCTGCGTTCAAGTATGTCAATGTAAGAAGACTCTTTATCTATGTTGAGGAGTCCATTAAGGCAGCTACAAACTGGGTAGTATTCGAGCCCAATGACGCAGCTCTGTGGCAGAGAGTCAACATGACAGTTTCAGGTTTCCTGGATACTCTCTGGAGAAACGGAATGCTGGCAGGCGGAGCACCTGGAGAGGCATACTTCGTAGAGATCGGTCCCTCAACAATGTCCAGAGATGACATCATGAACGGTCGTCTCATCTGTAACATAGGTATCGCACCTTCACGTCCTGCAGAGTTCGTGATATTCCGCGTTACTCAGCATACTGCTGAAGCCGGCGGAGGTGGCGAGGAGTAAACGGCATCTTTGAGATTCCATTTTAGCTAAGAACGAAAGGAGCAAATATAATGGCTACAGATCCTTATAAAACTAATGACGGACTGGCGTATCCGTTAACTAAGATGAACTTCATCGTAAATGTCGATGGAGTTGCAGGTACGGCAGCATTTTCAGAGGTTTCCGGAATCGAAGCATCAGTTGATGTAGTAGAGTTCCGTCAGGGCAACGCAAACAGCCTTGCACCGGTAAAAATTCCCGGATTGGTAAAGCACGGTAATGTCACCCTCAAGATGGGCTACACAATGGATTCTACTTTCAAAGAGTGGATCCGTGAGTGTGTGAGCGAGCGCCGTGGACAGATTCCCAGAGCGAATGTCACCATCGAGCTTATTGATACAAATGCACAGGCACCCAAGCAGGTACAGGAAACTGTAAGCGGTGATCGCGTTTGGATACTTACAAATGCATGGGTTGCAAAATATAATGCACCTGATCTTGACGCCAAGACATCTGATGTCGCAATCGAGAGCGTTGAGCTTGCATACGAAGAGCTTGTAATACCTAACTAAAGGTTTGGCCATCCGGTTGGTCCGGATGGCAGAGTACTTGGACTTTTGTTCAAGTATTCTGCTATCCGGATTATTGTTGAATTATTGATCAGGAATGCAAAGGGGCAGCAGAAATGGAAACAGTTTATGAATTCACCCTTCCAAAGGGTTATGTCGACAAGGATGGGAACACTCACAGGACAGGGCATATGAGACTCGCCACCGCAGGTGATGAGATATCTGCCACAAGAGATCCCAGAGTTTTATCAAATCCCTCATATCTTACCATAGTTATCCTTTCAAAGGTTGTGACAGATATAGAAGGGCTTGAAGCTGTCACTGCGACACATATCGAGAGGCTTTTTACTGCTGATCTTGCTTTTTTGCAGGATATGTACCAGAGGATAAATGATATTGATCCTCCCACTTTTACGGCTGTCTGTCCAGATTGCGGAAAGACCTTTGAGGTACCGCTAAATTTTACAGGGGAGGGTTAAAGCTTTATCCGAAGGATGAACTGTACCGTGAGATGGCTTTTATCTCCTATTATTTCCACTGGAGCGAGGATGAGGTGGCAGGTCTCTGCCATACAGACCGGAGGCGCTGGTGCAGCGAGATATCATCCATCAACAAAGAGCTTTCTCCCTCTAAAGATAAGGAAAAGAGCATTACCGAGATGAGTGGAAGACGGATTTTATAGTAAGCATGCCGCTTTAAACGGCCAAAATCCGGCGCGGCAAACGTCAAAACGAAAAGAGTTTTGTAAAAGGAGATCTTATGGCTGATGTTACCCCGGCAGAACCAAAAGTTATGGATGCTGAATACAAGGATCTTGTGTCCTCAACTGCATATACTCCTGCAGTTGATAATGCTTCCCTTGCTTCCGACAGAGCTCAGTCCATCAGGGACTTCGGGTATCAGGAGGAGACATCGGGAGGTGCAGGTGACTGGTTTTCAAATCTTATTACCACTGATTATTTTTGGAATTATAACAGAGAGCCGGCTCCGTCCTTCAATTTTTTCCTCAGGATAGAGGCAGCTTTTGATGCGCCATGCAGATCTGTCAGGGCTTTCTCGAAGGAGAATGAATTTGAGGAGATCCAGGAGGGTGGTCGTAACGATTATGTTATCTTAAAGCGTAAGCCAAACGCCCGCAGGTTTACCCTGCAGGTTGAGAGATATGTAGGTATCGACAAGGTCGATCCTCTGCAGCTGGGTACTGAGATGGTGCTCCCGATGCTTTTAGCAGTATCCCGCGTTTCATCATCGAGCAGCGGATTCGCGGATACAATGGTACAGACGGAGTTTATACGTTTTTATGCTTTTACGGGCTGTATAGTAACAGGTAAGGAGTACGGTGAGCTGAACGCCGAACAGAGCGGACTTCTCCGTGAGGTGACCACCATCGCGTATCGCGAGATGGTAGCCATCACCACTCCCAATGCGGATATGACAAAGACTCCATGGGATATCAAGAATTGGGATAAAACCAGAAGTGACAAAAATGCCAGGGCAAATGATCCTTTCCCCGAGTGGAATGAGGCCAGAGCGGAGACAAGAAACTGGAATATCAGGAATCATAAATCTACCAAGGATGATCCTGCTACTGATATGAGAAGCGCTGCCCGTCCTGTTGCGGATCCGAAGAGGGCTGAGGTCAAGTCATGGCAGGTTACGGAGGCAAAGAGCAAGAGCTCCGAGGCCAATAGAAGCGCAAAGATTAGTGAAACTGACACCGTGAGAGCTGAAGTCTTCAGCTTTGACATAAAGGATCCGAAAGGAGCACGTGCAGCTGCGGCACCGGCTGAGGACAGGAAGAAAGCCAAAAAGGTACTGTTCAATATCAGGGCAAAGAGCAAAAACCGCTCTGCCGAAGCGCCGAAGGATGACGAAAAGAGAGCAAGGATAAAGGCTTACACGGTTACAAGAAGAAAGACTAATCGTTCTGCCACCTT
This sequence comes from uncultured bacterium, assembly GCA_937916345.1. GTDB lineage: Bacteria > Bacillota > Clostridia > Lachnospirales > Lachnospiraceae > RGIG6904. The sequence continues at coordinate 4,869 of CALFUE010000089.1, read as the reverse complement.
GCCGGAAAAGGATTCGGTCAAGGCTCAGAGGATGACATACTCTATAAAGAAGAAGGGTTCGAATACTTCGGCGTTAGTGCCTGCTCAGGATATAGAAAGAGCCGAGGTGGATGGATTTGATGTAACGAACGGCGCATCAAAATATGCAGCAGTTCCTGCGGAGGACAAGAGCAGGGCTGATGTAGCAGGCTTCAGCATTGAAGATCCCAAGGGCTCCCGTTCGGCTGCCGTCCCTGCTGAAGACGAGAGAACTGCCAGTGCAGACGGCTACAAGATATCGAAAAACAGTAAGCCGCATTCTGCTACGGTTCCTGCAGAGGACAGACAGACCGCCAGCGTCAAGAGTTTCAAGATAGAGAAAGTAAGTCGGCCCAGTTCTGCTATCGTTCCTACAGACGACAGAAAGACTGCTGATGTAAAGAGCTTCAGGATAGCGAAGAGGAGCAGACCCAGTTCTGCTACGGTTCCCACCGAGGATCGCAGGAAACCGCGTGTGGATGGTTTCAAGATAACAAGAAAGAGTGCGCCGCACTCTGCCACTGTTCCGGAACACGACAAGGTAAGAGCCGAGAGAAAAATGTGGGACATCAGAAAACCCGGAATGAACAGGTCAGCGGTCATTGTAAAAGGCGCCAGTGATGTGGCAAATTTCCTATCCGGAGGAAAGCGATAAATGCTCAGGATAAAATCTCCCATACATACACATGTCAGCAGACCAATAATAAATACGGGAGAGGATTTTTCACAAAGGATACTGGGAAATTACGAGCTTTTCGATCTCTCTGTCACTGGAGAGGATTTTCTCCATCTTCTCTCCAGACCGCCTGAGATCTACCTGATGGAAGAGGGCGGCGGTGTGAGTATATCCGGCAGCACGGATATCAGAGAGTACAACACCAGAAAGCTTGAAGTAATAAACAACTTTTTCAATCGTATTCTTCTGTCCGATAACTCGAGCTTTACTTATCAGGACAGAGTCTTCATAACTGATGTATTGCACAAGCTGGGAGTGACTCAGACCGAATCTTTTATGAAACGGGTGCAGAATATCCGTAATGAACAGTACGATTTTTCCAGAAGGCTTGACGCCTATTGGAATCACAGCGAAGAAATGAAGGCGCTGGTCGAGGAATATGTCTCGTCTTCCCGGAGCAGCGTAAAAGAGGCGGATAGCTTCTACAATGAGGAGTTAAATGTTCTCCAGCAGGAGATATTTCAGAGACTAAAAACAGGCGCCATCTACCAGACGCTTTCCAATTTTTATCAGCAGGAAGGCGGTGTTTCGAGGATCACTGCCAGGGAGATGCTCTATTCCGAGCAGAAGGAGACAGCGGAAAAGCTCCTGCTGCAGTCACTCATAAATGAAGTAAGAGGAGAGGAGCTTCCTCTCGTTTACAGACACGATAATTATTACGAGGTGGAGGCGGCGCTTCCCGCATCAGACGACAAGGAGGCGAGAGCGAATATCACGGCGGCCGCCCTTTTGTCAGTTATCAGATCAATATATGTATCGCGGCGTGAAGAAAATGAGACTTACAGCCCGCAGTGGTATCAGATAGCTGAAAACCTTTACAGGATTGGAGAAAATACATTTCAGAGGATAACCGAAAACCTTCACCGGAATATGCAGCTCTTCGATGAGGGGGTAATGGATCTCTCAGAGACTTACCTCATTAGCCGTGAGGGTGATCAGACTACAGAGTACAGATCCAATATAGATTCCAGATCGGCCGAGCTGTCCTACTACATTACTGAGGGAGACAGGGAGGAAAGATACGAAGAAGCCTTAAATGTCAGTAATGTCATCGAGTCGGAGACCGGAATCGTCAATGTGGAAAATACCACTGCCGATAATGCGGAATTCCTGACAGAGTTCGAGGAAGATATTGACAACAGCGTTAGCAGAAATATAAGGCAGGAGCTTACACAAAACATAGAAGAAAACAACAGGGAGATGCGCCGGACCTATGAGGCACATCTAAACGCCCTAACACAGAAATTCGAAGCTTCCCGCAGAAGACTCACCAGATCCGAGATCAGAAGAGCCCAGGAGGAAGCTCTCACTCATCCGGAGGCCTTCATCGCAGAATTCCGGGAGATGGGAGAACAGGAGGAAAAGAGGCGCAGGGAGTTTGACAGACAGCGCCAGCAGCTGGCTCTGACCCAGTCGCCGGACGCGTTTACCTTGATACAGCAATATCTGGAGAATCCCGAGATCATACCTCCGGGAGTAGAGATAACCAGAAATGATATAGGTTCTCTCATATATGACAACCGTCAGGTGGAGAATTCCTACAGGCAGACAGAGAAGCAGACAAAGGTTTCCGAGGAGAGACTCAGGCGGCTGGAGGAGAGAGGTATCAGCAGAGTTGATCTCACATATCTGACACAGACCGAGATAGACGAGCTGGAGCGCAATGAGGTTGACAGGGCAGTCATAGAGCGCGTCATAGAAGACAGACGCAGATCAGTTGAGAGGAGAGAGGCGGAAAGCCGGCTGAACGAGACCGAGAGGGTCAGAAACACCGCCATGGAGCGCGAGATAGAGAGAGTTCACCTGACCAATCTGCGTGAGAGAGGGGTTGTCGAGGAGCGGGAGCGTGTGATCGAGAATCTGTCCCTCGTCCACAAGAGAGAAGAGACGGGGATAGATGAGGAGGTATTAGAGGCAATACAGAGAAATCGTCAGGTAACTCGCAATACGACAGAACACCATACCACAGAGGAGCGTCACGAGACTGATGAAAAGGTGATCAATACGGTGGTCGATCAGAGGCTCAGGGAACAGGAAAGACGCCTGGATGATCTGATAGCCGAGGGTATGACCAGACAGATGAATAATCTTTCCGACAGGGTTTACAGGCAGATAGAGAAGCGCCTGGCAAATGAGCGCAGCAGGAGGGGTGTATAGGATAAATGGGATTATTAAATGTAGTAGGTAATGTCGATAAGGCGATATTGTGTGTAAAGGATTATAATACTATAGAGGCCGCAGCTGCTGACGGGGGCGGAGGAAATGTTCTGGGACAGGCCATGGGAGCTATAAACAAGGCTCAGAAAATGGTCGAAAAGGCATCGCAGCGTATGAGCTCTCTCTCGGCGCTGCTGGGAGAAAATTCATTCTATTCCACCGATAGCTATATACCTATGGAGGTTCAGTATAATCCCTCATCCATCAGGCTTTACAGCACCGGTAGAGGCAGCGGCGGATATATGATCGGCAGCAACAATGTGACCCAGTCGGCACAGCTGATATCACAGACAAACATGGATTTTGAGCTTATATTCGAGGATATAAATAATCAGGACGCTTTTGATATGACATCCATGGGCTTCAATGTTGAGACCATATATGATATGGCAAAGAATATTTATGGAGGTCCCTTCAGCGTTATCAATCAGGTTCAGGGACTGCTCGGTCTGATCCATAATGTGGCTCTGCAGGATATGATTTTTCTGTGGGGAGATATGGGCTTCAAGGGAAATCTCACCGATGTGAATGTTGAGTACACGATGTTCAACAAGGACGGAAATCCAATATACGCAAAGGTCAGGATGTCAATGCAGCACATCTATGACGAAAATGATCAGGATGACAAGAAGTACTGGGATAATGTCATCAAGAAGGTATTTAATAAAAACGAGTATTTGAGTTCGTACAGATAAAAGGTAGGGTGTATGTCTTTTAAGGGTAATTTTGCAGGTATCGTACCGGGGCTCCTCGACAAGGCTATCCTTGAATTTGAGGATCAGCGTGAGGTCGGCAAGGAGATAGACACAAAGAAACAGGAGCTGAAGAGCGCTACTGAGGCACAGCTGGCCGCAATGGGTCTTGATCCCGCAAAGCTGCAGGCGAAGATAACCGATCAGGTCGAGACCACAATGGCAAAGACCATGAGGGATCTCCTGGGCACATCATCGAGAAAAGCAAAGCATGGTGCCAAGTTCCTGCGCTACGAGGTGCTTTTCAACCCCAACAAGATAACACTTACGGGACGAGGTGTTGCGCAGGTTCCCATGTATGATGCCACAAAGGGTGTTCAGAGTACATATCAGACCAGACAGGCAAACCTGGAGCTGCGTATCCCGCTGATCGTTGACAAGACTGTTTCGTCACAGATCCAGATGGGGGTCGATATTCCGGGGGTAAACGCCTCTCTGGTACAGTCTGCGGAATCTCTTGTGGAATCGGCTCAGAACTGGCTCAGCAGCGGAGAGTCCGTATCCGTCCAGAGAGATGTGGAAATATTTGCGGCCATGCTCAGGAATAATTACACAAGACTTGTCTCCTTCTACTGGGGTGATATGAGTTATACAGGAATACTTACCAGTGCAGATTCGACTTATACAATATTTGATCCGAAAGGACATCCCACCAGGGCCAACATAAATATCTTTATCATGCTGGCAGATCCCAACAATCCCGTGCTTATGTTCAACGGCAAGGATAAAGGACCCTGGATGGATTACTATAAAAAGGCTTTTGCAAGCGGCAGGACATCTCTTGGACCCAGCTGGACACAGAACGCGCAGAATATATTGGGTCTGTGATTCATAGGATTGCATTAAAAAGCCGGGGGAAGCAATGGGAGCAGAATTTGAATATGCAACACTGGAAAAAGAATATGGAAATTTCGTGGGTCCCAGAGCCAATGCGATCATTAACGGCGTTTCTCTCCGTGATCAGAAGGTTCTCATGTCAAATCTGGTCATTGAGAATACCTGTAATTACGAGGCGTCTATCGCATCCTTTATGCTCTATGAGACCTACGATCAGATAAACCGCAAGTTTGAGACGGAAAATTTTCAGAAATTCGTTCAGCTGGGAGCTGTAGTTGAGATAGCTCTCGGATATGAGACGAAGGAGAC
>CALFUE010000088.1 GCA_937916345.1 uncultured bacterium | reverse complement strand
CTATTTCCTGCAGCAGCTCGCCGGTGGTATCGTTGAATATCTCGATCTCACCCTCTTCCGTGGAATAACCGGCACCCCGCTGCCTGAGCATCGAGATCAGCATGTTGTCCGTCGACTTGTATATGAAGGGGATCATCGTGTTCTGACCGTTGACGGCGAAGGTCCCGTCAGGGTTCTTAGCCATGGCCGCTTCGCTGACCTCCCATACGTAATCCCAGGTGAGCACCTCGGGCAACTCATATCCCAGTTTCTCCACCATGGTCTTGTTGACGTAGCAGGCCTCCGTGCTCCTCATGTACGGCATGGCATAAAGACTGCCCTCAAAATAGCATTCATCCAGAAACTTGTCCGTCATGTCATCCACGGACGGCGCGTCAAATTTGACGCCGCTCCCGCCCAGTCCGTAGACCGGATCAGTCAACAGACCGTCCAGCTCCACGACCTGTCCCGGACTCTGCAGATAAGTCGCTATGTGGTCAGGATAAGTGATGCACACGTTGGGCGTGGTGCCCGTCGAAACGTTGGTGATCACGTCGTTGTATATCCTGCCGTAATCAGTATAGAGCCGAATGTTCACGTTAACTCCCGGATAGATTTTTTCAAAATCCCTGGCTGCCCTTTCGTATACGGCAGTCTGGTTCTTGTTGGTGTCGTTCTTGGCCCAGAACGTGAGCGAGATTTCCCTCGACTCATCGAAGCTCTCGGGCACCTCGAAGCTTTTCATGCCCGCGGTACCATGACACGCGGTTAGCGCCAGGGCGGTCATGATGCCGGCAACGGCCTTGAATAACCTGCCTTTCATCCCTTGGTACCTCCCCTCAGCACTCCTGCCATGATCTGCTTGCGGAAGACGAGGAAGATCACGATCAGCGGCGCACTTATCACTACGACGGCCGCCATCATGGCCGGTATGTTCTCGCGGCCGAATCCGTTTTCGCGGATCTCCTGTATGCCGTTTGACACCAGATAATAATCCGGGTCGTCCGTTATAAGTCTTGGCCAGACATAGGAATTCCAGCACTCGATGACCTTTAATATCACGATGGTGACAATGGTGGGCTTTGACATCGGTATCATGACCTTGAAGAGATATCTGAGGTCACTTGTACCGTCCACCTTTGCGGCCTTGTAGAGTTCCCCGGGTATCGTCTGGAAATTTTCCTTTAACAGGTAAATATAAAACACAGAGGTTACACTGGGAAGTATCAGTCCTGCGTAGGTATTTCTGAGACCAAGATCAGTCACTGTCACAAAGTTTGTGATCACAACAAGCTCCTGAGGTATCATCATAAGCGCCAGAAAGAGCGCGAATATCACATTTTTGCCATAGAAATCCAGACGTGCAAAGGCAAAAGCCGCAAAGATTATCACAGCCATCATAAGCGCCGTAGTAATGCAGGTAAATATCACCGTATTGAGGAAATATCGCCCGAGAGATGCGTTTGCAAAGGCGTCGAAATAATTTTGGAAGGTGGGCTCAAGGGTAAACAGCTGCGGAACATATTCAGAATTGTAGGCGCCGTAGCTTTTAACAGAGGTGAGAAGCATCCAGTAGAATGGGAATAGCACGATCATACCCCACATAATGAGGAAACCGTAAAGAAGAATATTTTTTATTACATATAAAACTTTATCCTTCATCTGCTCAACCTTTTTCTGACAAGCAGGTTTATCACCGTGATGGTAAACACTATCGCAAACAGTATGAGTGCAGCCGCCGACGCAAAGGACGGGTAACCCCCCGAATTGCCGTACAGCATATCATATATATAGCCGACAATGGTATTCATGCCGGCTGAGTTTAAATCTGTACCAAACAGCGCAACCTCATCGCTGTATGCCTTGAATGCTCCGATGAAGCCCGTAATCACCAAATAGAATACAAATGGCGCGATCTCCGGGAGCGTTATCCTGAAAAATACTCTCCATGCCGGTGTGGCATCGATCTTCGCCGCCTTGTAATAGTCTTCCTTCACGCTCGCGATGGCGCCGGTCAGGATCAGTATCTTGAAGGGAAGCACCACCCAGACAGTGTAAAAGCACATCACAAACATCTTTGCCCAATAGGGTCCTTCGATGAAGTCCACCGATTCCCCTCCGAAGAAACCTATTAGAAGGTTAATCAGTCCCGGCGAGTACGGCGTAGTCTTGAAAAGTATCATAAACACCATTCCCACCGCCAGGGTATTTGTCACATAGGGCAGAAAATATATGGTCTGAAACAGCTCCCTCAGCTTTTTTATCCGGGAGAGGAGCAAGGATATCACCAGTGCCAGTATGGTAGAGACAGGCACTGTGATCAGCACCAGTATAAATGTATTCTGAAGCGCCGTAACAAAATAAGGGTCGCTGAGCACATAGCGAAAATTGTAAAATCCGACCCCTGTATAGCTCTGGGACGCGAAATTGTAGCGCTCCTCAAAGGCATAAATGCACACATCTATAAGCGGGTACACCAAAAACACTCCGAGAAAGAGTATTGCGGGAAGCAAATACAGATATGCCTTTAAGCTCTTTTTCATCAGAACACCAATCTCCTGCCATCGTTTTTTGAAAACAGATGCACCTTTGAGGGTCGTACGGAAAACACTGCCTTGTTCCCCGAAAGCTGCCCCAGCGTATCGGAACTGACCACTGCCCGCAACACTGAACGCTTCGCCGCCTCGTGGGTGCTGACTACGCTGGTGTCTCTGCCCATTACCTCCACATTTGAAAGCTTTGTGGTAAGAACGCCCTGACGATCCAACACCAGCCCCTCGGGTCTGATGCCCACAGTGACGGGACCGTCATCCGGACCCTTTGCCTGCATGATCCTCTCCTCGCCGATATAGAGATCTCCTCCGCTGATACGGCCGTCAAATACATTGATCTGAGGAGTCCCTAAGAATTGCGCCACAAACAGATTTACCGGGTCATCGTAGACCTCCTGGGGCTTTCCTATCTGCTGCACGACACCGTCCTTCATAAGGATGATGATGTCTGAAATGCTCATGGCCTCTTCCTGGTCGTGGGTTACAAATATGGTAGTAACGCCGGTCTCCTTTTGGATGCGGCGGATCTCTTCCCTGGTCTGCAGGCGCAGTCTCGCGTCGAGGTTTGATAGGGGTTCATCTAATAAAAGCACTCTGGGTATCTTTACCAGGGCTCTCGCGATGGCAACTCTCTGCTGCTCGCCTCCTGACAGTTCCCCCGGCTTTCTGTCAAGCAAAGCCTCGATCTGAACCAGTTCTGCAGCGCGCTTGACACGCGCCTCTATATGATCCTGGGGCAGCTTTTGGACGCCCCTTAAATTCTCAAGAGGAAATACTATATTTTTTCTGACTGTCATGTGAGGATAGAGGGCGTAATTCTGAAATACCATGCCCACCCCCCTCTTCTCGGGAGGCAGCTCTGTCACGTCCTCGGAATCAAAGAATATACGACCCTTTGTAGGGCTTTCCAGTCCGCTGATAAGATTAAGTGTCGTGGATTTTCCGCAGCCGGAGGGTCCTAACAGCCCTATAAGGAGTCCGTCAGGCAGTTCAAAATCAAAATCATCGACGGCGAGAACATCCTTTCCTCCCCGTCTCCTAGTGCTCTTGTATATCTTTGTTACATGATCAAGCACTACCTTCAACCTGATATCCTCCCGTCATCGTCTATCGTCATATCCGAATAGGATGCCCCGTCTGTCTTAAGTTTTTGTATTATGGCTGCCTTTTCGGAATCGTTTGCCTCCCTCGGACAGAAATCATTATAGCTGTCATGGGAGCTCAGGATAAAGGGTACTATTCTGGCATCTATATCATCCGTCAGCACACCATCATTAAATGCAAATGTCTGCCTGTATATAGCCGTATTCTTGTCTGAGGGATTTTTGTTTCCTCCAAAGCAGAAATTACCCAGGCTGTAGACTATCACCTTTCCTTTGTAGACCTCCAGATTCTGGAGTACATGGGAGTGGTTTCCTATGATGAGGTCAACCCCGGCGTCGATGAGTCTGTGAGCTATGCCGACCTGATAACTGTTTGCAGTGTATACTCTCTCCTCTCCCCAGTGTGTGCAGGCGATGATAAGCTTTATCCCGGGATCCGCGGTCATCTTTGCCACTTCGTCAAAGAGTGTATTCTCCCTGTCGACTCCCATGCTGACCAGGCTCACAGACACAATGCCTATCTTTATGCCCTCCCCGGTCTCATACACACAGGAATCACTGTTGTAAGCATATCTGATGCCCGCTGAGACCAGGGCAGCCTTTGTGTCGGAGAGTCCCTCCTCGCCGTAGTCGTAGGTATGATTGTTTCCCAGGGAACAGAACTCCACGGAAGAGCCTGTCATGATGGATGTGTACTCCGGCCTGCCCTTCATATTATACTGTTTCTCAACACGGGCGGTGGAATCCGTCAGTGTTCCCTCCAGATTTATCAAAGTGAGGTCATCGTCCTCAAAGTAACTTCTGGCGTTCGCCAGAAAATAATCGGCGCCCTTGTTGTCGTAATACCAGTCGAAGGAGCTGTCGTAGCTCTGTACCTGAGCGTTTCCGAGGGTACAGTCCCCGGCGGCCGTTATAGTAACCCGGGTGAGACCGTCATCTGTCTCTGCCTCTTCCGTCATATCTATGACATCTGCATCGCCTTCCGGGGCGTCACCCTCTGTGGATACTGATGCATCCTCCGACTCCACTCCGGGCAGATCGGTCTCCTCTGCCACTGTTTCTGCCTCGTTATGTCGACTCAAAATATCCCTGACATGAAGGCCGGAGGACTGAAGCTGCGTATAGATCAGTACTCCCATGAGAATAATGGCCAGTCCGTCCACTATGATCAGGGCGGTCAATATCCAGTCCAAAACCCTCCAGACTCCGGAGTTCTTCTTTTCTGCATTTGTCTTCAGCTCTTCGGCCTGCTCTTTATCCGCCATTGTCGTACTCCCGATAAACCTCTTCACAATCTTGTAGATTTTATCACAGCGGATTTTTTTTGTCTATGTAATTTTTTTGTTGCGACTGCGGCTGAGCGCCCCGACCTTCCTTGCCGCGAAATCGATATGGGATACTGTTCCGATCCCTCCTCTCTCCCTGAGGAATACCGAAGTAGCGCGCAGCATACCATTGGTGTCTCCCGCTATATCCTTTATGGAAAAGTCGGTCTTTGCGGCGTTTAATGCGATGGCTCCCACATCGAGTTCCTTCAGGTTCACCAGGACATCCCGCCCGTTATTGTCCTTATACCAGATCCTTAGGCGATCAAAAACAGGGTCATTCTCGTCTATCCACCCGTTTCCGTCACTGTCAAAGCGGGCGAGATCTGAAAATCCGTTCCCCGATGATGTCCCAAACAGCTCACTCCCGTCATTTATGACACCGTCTCCGTTTCTGTCTAATGCCAGAAACCCGCTTCCCGATGCGAGACGGCTTATCTCCTCTTCCTCCCCGTCGCAGTCCAGGTCAAACCTGAAGCTTTGATCAGAAAGCGTTACAGATGGGGCATCAAAGTTTATCACAAGCGGGTCAATAAGCGCGGACGCGACCGCGGGAGCATCTGTCCTCGTGTACTGCATGAAGCGGCGGGACATATTCAGCTCCACATTAAAATCTATGGTCTTCCCGTCCTCTGTCAGCACACGGCCGTTCGCCGCAAAGCTCACATCCTCTCTCTCCTCATAAAACGAAATATCCGATGTGTATCCCTGCATCGTGAACGCGGATCCGAAGTCACTGTTTCCCGTCAGAGTTGACATAAGCTTATTCTTATCCTTGCCCAAACGCCCTATTATAATGGAAAGCAGAGAAAGCCGCACCTTGTGCATGTCTTTTTGCAAATCGGACCTGGTACGGATGTTTCGTCTGTTCACCATCATCCTCTTAAAATCTCCTGAATCTTTTTCCCTTGCGTCTGTTACCTCCCCCATTTTACCGCTGTAAAACTTTTGCTTCACCCCTGTCTCCCCGTAGGTTCTGTTTGAGGAGACGAGCATCTTTGAATCTGCGATCTTCATACTTTTCCTCCTGTTCGCTTTTATGACAAGGCAAGAACACAGAGGTTATACTTTTTTATCGGCATGAACGGGATAAAATTTAATTAAATAAGCGGTGGAAAAAACTTTTAAGGCGTGTTATTATAATCTCTGTTAAAGTTATAGTGAACAACAAAAAATTTTGTCATTCACTATAAGCCTCCAGCGGGATGCACACGGATTTTACAAGGAAACACGCCGCTTACGC
>CALFUE010000087.1 GCA_937916345.1 uncultured bacterium | reverse complement strand
CGACGAGATGGAGAAAGAGCTCCGGGAGATGACGGATGTATTCCTGCAGGATTTTACCGTAAAGAGCAGGCTGGTGGATGTGGGAATATTGAGTGGAGACGATGCGATAAACTGCGGCGCCGTAGGGCCTATGATGAGAGCTTCCACAGTACCCGTGGATATGCGGAATAATGGCTATGCGGCCTATGACGATATTGATTTTGAGATAATCACCGGAAGGAGCTTTGATTCCTATGCCAGATGTGAGGTTAGGATCGGAGAGCTCTTCCAGTCCATAAATATCATCCGTCAGGCAGTGAAAAAGATACCTGACACAGAGCTTTCAGTGCCTGTAAAGGGTTTTCCGAAGGGTGAGGCCTATGTACGTCTGGAGCAGCCCAGAGGAGAGGCTTTCTACTATGTGAGAGCTAACGGGACTAAATTCCTGGACAGAATGAGAGTGCGCACTCCCACGTTTGCAAATCTCCCGGCTCTCTGTCATGTGCTTCAGGGCTGTGATTACGGTGATGTGCCGCTTTTGATACTGACCATTGATCCTTGTATCAGCTGTACTGAGAGGTAAGCTATGAATAATTTTAAGATTATGCCCTTTGCGGGGCAGATGGTAAAAAATCTGTTTTCAAAGCCTGTGACTACATCATATCCCTTTGAACCCAGGGAGTACCCTGAGAGAACCAGGGGACATGTGGATATAGATATAGAACAGTGCATTATGTGCGGAATGTGCATGAGGAGCTGCCCTCCCGGTGCGATAAAGGTTGACAGAAATGCTTCCACATGGACCATCAACCGTTTCGACTGTGTACAGTGCGGTTACTGTGTTTTAAAGTGCCCAAAGAAATGCCTTTCCATTACTCCGGGTTATCAGGAGCCGGGTAGAGAAAAATTTACCGATACCCATACAAAGCCTGTCACAGAGGAAGCTGCACCGACCGGGGAACCGGCCGCAGCTGCAAAGGCATGATCGAGTACAGGCTGAAGGGACTGGTGCAGGGGGTTGGATTTCGCCCCTTTGTTGCAGAGCTTGCAAATAAGCGTTCTCTTTCAGGAACAGTGAAAAACACAGCGGGAGATGTTGTGATAAGGATAGAGACCGGCGAGGCAGAGGCTCGGGAGTTTATGAGTGAGCTCCTGGAGAATCTGCCGGCCGGTTCTTTTGTTGCTGATATAGAAAAGGATATAATTTCCGGGGAAAAGGCTTCCGATGGCTTTCACATCATAAAGGAGGAAGAGGAGAATACCGGAAGAAAAGTCTGTTTTGTGCCGGCAGACACAGGTATATGCGACAGCTGCTTAAAGGAGCTGTTTGACAGGGACAACAGACGATTTCATCACCCCTTTATCAGCTGCTCGTCCTGCGGCGTGAGATACAGTGTGATGGATGGCATGCCATACGACAGAGAAAACACCGTGATGGGTCAGTTTGAGTTGTGTGAGGCGTGCGATAGAGAGTACAAAAGGCTTTACGACAGGAGACATCACGCTCAGACAGTCTGTTGCAAGGACTGTGGGCCGACTCTGAAATTTCAATGGTTTAATTGTGAATTTGATAAAATCCCAAAAAACGGACAGGCTTTCGGAAATGATGATGCACTGATGAGTGCATTTGCTGTTTTGGGACATGGCGGGATACTTGCAATTAAGGATGTCGGGGGATACCACCTTGTAGTGAGGGTTTCACCGGAAAATACCGGCAAAAACAGCGCAATAAAGGCACTTAGAGCACTAAAACACAGGGAGAGAAAGCCTTTTGCCATGATGTTTCCAGATGTCGGGGAGGTAAAAAGGTTTACCGGCCTTACAGAGGTTGAAGAAAAAATACTGATTTCACCCGAGAGACCGATCCTTCTGACAGAGTGGAAGGGCGGCAGACCAGCTGCCGTGGATGAAGCTTTGGCAGGCTCTCCTTATATCGGAGCCATGTTGCCTGCGGCTCCGCTCCAGGCGCTGCTCTCAGGAGAATTTCCGATGCTTATAATGACATCCGCGAATCTGTCAGGCGATTCACTGATCACACGGGATGACCAGATGGTCGAAATGATGGCGCGGTTCGCTGAGGATTGCGATATACCGCTGGGGGTGTTGAGCCACGACAGGGATATAATGGTTCCGCTTGATGATCCTATAATATCCGTGGTGGCGGGACGAAGAAGGGTAATGAGGAGAGGGCGGGGGTTTTCACCGCTTCCTCTCGAACGGATAACCGTGTTCGGGGATGACGAGCGGGTATTTGCCGCAGGCGGAGATTTGAAGGCGAGCTTCGCGTACCTGGAGAACGGACAGGTATATATGAGTCCCCACATAGGCGATCTGGAGGATACGGTCTCACTTAAGAGATATGATGAGAGCATTGAGAGCTACAGAAGACTCTATGGTTTTTCTCCGGAGAGAGCTGCAAAGGATCTGCATCCGGCTTATCATTCTTCTGAGCTTATCAGGGAGCGTGATATAGCAGAGGTACAGCACCACAAGGCTCATGTGGCATCTGTAGTGGCTGAGCACGGTCTCTTCGGAAAGGTGCTCGGTTTTGCCTTTGACGGCACGGGAGTTTCACCGGAGGGAGAGATATGGGGCAGTGAGGTTTTTCTCTGGGAGGATTGCCGTGTGCGTGACGGTGAGAAATTAAGGAGAATAGCCCATATCTCAGAAAATATGTTACTGTTAAATGATGATTCTGTAAATAACGTGGACAGACTGCTCTATGGTTACCTTTCGGGTATGAATGAGGCGGATAGAGATAAAATCCTTTCGTATTTGATAAATCAGGATTTTTTTGATCGTGAGACTTGCGATGTTATCTATAAAGCGATAAGATTAGGGGTAGCGTCAGCAAAGTGTACTTCCATGGGGAGACTGTTTGACGCAGTATCGGCAATGCTGGATATCTGCCATCAGGCGACTTATGAGGGTGAGGCGGCTGTTTTGTTGGAATATGAGGCGTTCAGAGCAGACTCGTCTTATGATAACAGATCAAAGGATCTCCTGTCCGTCAATAATTCCGATGACGGCATGGTATGGGATACCTCAGAGCTGTTCAGGGGCTTGTGTGATATGCTGCTGCAGGGCAGAAAAAAAGCATTTATCGCAAGAGATTTTATTTTCGCGTGCTGCGGCTTCATCTGCGTGGTGAGCGACAGATACCCTGAGTATAACGTGGTGCTGTCGGGAGGGACCTTTGGAAACAGAATTCTGACTGAGAGCGTGACGGAGGAGCTTTCGTCCCGGGGCAGAAATGTGTTTATAAATGAGCAGGTGCCCTGCGGCGACGGAGGTCTCGCCCTTGGACAGCTGTATCTGTCAAAAGGAGATATTTCTGATTAAGAAAGGTACTAAAAATGGATTTGATAAATATGCAGCACGGAAGCGGCGGAATGGCTACAGATGCGCTGATAAAGGATATATTTGAGGAGGAGCTTTACGGCAAAGCCGTTGCGGTGCCTGAGGATGCGGCAGTTCTGCCGGGAAGTAAGCGCATAGCCGTCACCACAGACAGCTTTGTTGTGACCCCCGAGGTTTATCCGGGGGGAGATATCGGCAGACTATGCGTCTGCGGAACCGTAAACGATCTTCTGATGAGAGGGGCTCAGCCGAGGTATCTGACCTGCGGATTTGTGCTTCAGACGGGGCTGCCTGTATCTGACCTGAAGAGGTATGTGCACTCCTTGTCAGAGACCGCAAAGGAGGCCGGGATACAGGTGGCTGCCGGTGACACAAAGGTTGTGGAGGGCACCCCCGGGCTGATCATCAACACTACGGGTGTCGGTTTTGTCGGCGAGGACGTAGATATATCCGCCGCAGGGGCAAAGAATTCGGATGTCATCATAGTTTCGGGTGATATAGGAAGACATCACGCCGCCATAATGACGAAACGGCTTGACATAAAAAATACCATAGAAAGCGACAATGCCCCTCTGACCGATATGGTGACGAAGCTCATTAAAGCCGGGCTTGATATCCATACCATGCGGGATGTGACCAGGGGAGGCCTTGCGACGATCTTAAAGGAGCTTGCCGTGAGCTCCGGCAGGGTATTCGAGATAGAGGAGGAGCTTTTACCTGTGGACGAACAGGTGGAGAAATTCTGCGGTTTGCTGGGCTTGGAACCTGTATATATGGGGTGCGAGGGCAGGATGGTAGTAATCCTTCCCGAGCCGCAGGCAGGGGAGGCGCTCGACATCATCAGAAGTTCTGCCTACGGAGAGAACGCGGCGCTCATCGGAAGGGTGAGAGACGCGGCAGAGGGAGAGAGAGCGGGATGGCTCATCATGAAGGGAGAGCTGGGAACCAGCCGTTTCTTGAGTGTGCTGCAGGGAGAAGGCTTGCCCAGGATTTGTTAGAGTGAGGTGAGAAAGGTGGACAAAGCGGAAAAAATCGAGAAGAAGTATTTAAATCTTTTGCGGGAGCAGTACCCCACCAGGCAGGCAGTGTGCCGCGAGATTATAAACCTGAGTGCCATACTCACTATGCCGAAGGGCACTGAGCACTTTATGAGCGATCTGCACGGAGAGTATGAGGCGTTTCTTCATATCATGAATAATTGTTCGGGAGTCATCAAAGAAAAGGTTGATTTAATATTCGGGGATACCATGTCGAGGCGGGAGAAGCAGGAATTGTGTACCCTGATCTACTATCCCCACGAAAAGCTGGAAATGATGGCTGCGGTGGACGAAATAAAGGATGAGTGGTACAGATTGACCCTTGACCGCCTGGTTGCGGTGGCAAAGCTGTTATCTTCCAAATATACCCGCAGCAAGGTGAGAAAGGCTATGCCTGCCGATTTCGCCTATGTCATTGACGAGCTGCTGCATGTGCAGAAGGACGAGGATGATAATCAGGTCAGATATCACGACAAGATCTATGAGACCATTATTTCCGTAGGAAGCGCCAGAGATTTCATCATTGCACTGTCAGACCTGATAAAGAGGCTGGCGGTGGATCACCTGCATATAGTTGGAGATGTCTTTGACAGGGGAGGGAGTGCCGACAGGATACTGGATCTGCTGCTGGATTACCACTCTCTGGATTTTCAGTGGGGAAACCACGATATACTGTGGATGGGCGCCTTCTGCGGAAGTGAGGCGTGCATCGCCGGTGTCCTGAAAAACAATCTCAGATACAAGAATATCCGTATTCTGGAGAATGCTTACGGCATCAGCCTGAGAAAGCTGATACTTTTTGCGGAGAAAAACTACGGAGGAGATGATGAGCTGGAAGCTGCGCACAAGGCCATATCCGTTATAATGTTCAAGTTGGAGGGGGCGATAATAAAACGTCATCCCGAGTATGAAATGGATCACTCACTTCTTTTGGACAAGATGGATTTCTCTGAGGGCACGGTTGTCTGCTTCGGGAAAAAGTACAGGCTGAACACGGATTGGTTCCCTACGGTAGACCCCGCAAATCCTTACGAGCTTACCGAGGAGGAGACAGAGATTGTCAAGGGATTAAAACAGGATTTCACAGGAAGCAAGCGCTTGAAGAAGCATATTACCTTCCTTTACGAAAAAGGGGGTCTTTATAAAATCTACAATGGAAACCTCATATTCCACGGGTGTGTGCCTATGGAAGAGGATGGAGATTTCACCGGTCTTCCCATAGAGGGGGAGGTGCTGAGCGGAAGGGCTTTCTATGACCGCGCGGAGGCGGTGGTGAGAAGGGCTTTCTACGACGGGCGGATAAGGGATGACCTCGATTTCATGTGGTTTATGTGGGGAGGTGAGAAATCACCGCTCTGCGGCCGCAGGCTCACAACCTTCCAGAGAATGTACATTGACGACAGGGAGGCGTGGGAGGAGCCTCAGAATCCCTATTACAGGCTTTATTTTCAGGAGAGGATCTGTGACAGAATACTGAGAGAATTCGGCCTTTATCATTCGGGAGCACATATAATAAACGGACATACACCGGTTCACGCCACAGAGGGCGAGACGCCTGTCAGGGCAGGGGGAAAGCTTCTGGTGATAGACGGCGGCTTCTGCAAAAAGATGAATCAGACCACGGGGACAGCCGGATATACGCTTATCTATAACTCCCACGGGCTGAGGCTGAAGGCTCATCATCCCTTTACCAGTGTGGAGGATGCGCTGCTGTCAAACTCTGATATCGAGTCAGATTCGGAGCTGGTGGACAGCACGAAAAAGCGCATTCTGGTGAGCGATACAGACAAGGGCAAGGAGCTGGACGCCGAGATGCAGGATCTGTATCTGCTGCTGAGAGAGCTCTTGTAAAAAGAAAAGTGATGTGTTAAGATTAGAAAACATGAGCGATATGTACGATGAATTGTTGGAAACTGAAGACGAGCCCGAGAAAAAGGGAGATTACGAGGAGAAGCCCCGAAAGGTATCCGGAATCTTAAAGGAGGTTCTGGGATGGGTTGAGATGGTGGCAATAGCCGTCCTTATCTCTTTGTTTATCACCCAGGTTGTGCTGATCAATGCCCATGTACCTACTGGTTCTATGAAAAACCAGATAGAGGAGGGGGATAATCTCTTCGGATTGAGACTAGCTTATCTTTTCAGCGATCCTCAGAGGGGTGATATAGTCATTTTTAAATATCCCGTGGATCCGGAGGTGCGCTATATAAAGAGGATCATCGGTCTCCCGGGTGAGACCGTGGACATAATAGACGGTGAAATCTTTATTGACGGCTCAGACACTCCCCTGAGTGAGCCATATCTGCCGGAGGAGTGGGTTGTTGGAAACGACGGATATACATTCAATGTCCCTGAGAATTCCTACCTCTGCCTGGGTGACAACAGAAATATCTCTCTTGACGCCAGATATTGGGCGGATGTGGCTCTTGACAACGGACTCGCAGACAACTATGAGGAGGCTATGGCTTACTCCTATGTGAGCAGGGATCTGATCCTTGGGAAGGCCTTGTTTGTATACTGGCCTTACAAGTTCAAGATATTGGAATAGAGAATTAATTAGGAAACGAATGAAATGTTTGCGCTTTGGTCGTTTCCTGCGCCGAATTCTGGCGGCTAAAAGACGCATATTTTAAGCAATATGCGGTTGTGATGGAATTGGCAGACATGCAAGATTTAGGTTCTTGTGCCGCAAGGCGTGTGGGTTCAAGTCCCATCAACCGCATTTTTTGGAGGATGATACAGCTTGAAAAGGATCAATACCCGTGCGGTCGGTTCCTGTTATGAGGAGCTTGCGGCCTGTTATCTGATCAGGCACGGTTATGAGATACTGACCAGAAATTTCAGGAGTGGCCGCTACGCCGAGATAGATATAGTGGCGCGTGACCCTGACGGCGTGATAGTGTTCGCAGAGGTTAAATACAGATCCGGCAGAGGTTCCGGCAGCTC
The DNA here is from genome assembly GCA_937916345.1 of uncultured bacterium. GTDB lineage: Bacteria > Bacillota > Clostridia > Lachnospirales > Lachnospiraceae > RGIG6904. Next base: position 888 of record CALFUE010000087.1, on the reverse strand, counting down.
ACTTTCCGCGGTGAATCGCCGCAAGCAGCAGCGGATATCCGGGGCGGCTCTTTTTTTTCTTAAAGTAAATGATCTGGGGGTCGATGTTCCCTGCAGATTTGATGTTTTGGGTATCGAGGGAGAAAAGGAGATCATACATATAAAGAATGCCTTTGAATATGCGGGGCGCAGTTGACAGCTGTTTTTCTCCGGTGTATAGTATGATATGATGTCGGGGTCAAAAGTCCTTCTTCCACGGCAAGCCTGCTGATTGCAGCAGTTATTTTTAGTAAGGAGATATTTCAGATGAGTCAGGCAAAGGTTGATAAATACAAAAAAGATAAAAAGAACAGAGCAAAGATAAACAGAAAAGAAAAGAGAGAGCGCGTCGTAGCCTCTGTAGCAGGGGGACTGGTTCTGGCAGCTGTCGTGGTATGGTGCGGTTTCTCGGTATACAATACCCTGCGGGCCTCTGAGCCTATCCAGTATACGGATGTAAACCTTGACGCCATGCAGGATTACCTTTCCACTCTTTCTTAACAGATATGTTTGATAAGACAGTGGTCAGGCGGGAGCTGATCAGGACTCGTGACGGACTGCCGGCTGAATACAGGCAGGAGGAGAGCAGGCTGATATGCGACAGGATATTAGAGTCGAATGAATTCAGGGATGCCGGGCTGATCCTCACCTACTCTGCAATAAAAAGCGAGGTTGATGTTTCGGAGGTCAACCTCGCTTCTTTATGCAAAGGTTCAAAGCTGCTGGCCTTTCCGGTGGTGACAGGATCTGATATGGAGTACCGCCTGGTGAGCAGCCTGTCGCAGCTTACATCCGGGGCATTCGGCGTCAAAGCTCCGGGCATTGACTGCAGGAGGCTTGATGAGGCAAAGCTCTCAAAATACAGCGTGC
>CALFUE010000086.1 GCA_937916345.1 uncultured bacterium | reverse complement strand
AGTACAATAAAAAAATGAAAATATGAAAAGAACCGGACATAAGTCCGGTTCTTTTACTAGCGTCAGTCTTTATCTATTTTTTGACGGTGACGTTGGTAGCCTGTGGTCCCTTAGCTCCGTCGATAACATCGAATTCAACGGCTGCACCTTCATCAAGGGTCTTGAATCCATCAGAGCTGATGCCTGAATAATGTACGAATACATCCTTTCCGTCGGAATCAGATATGAAACCGTAACCCTTCTGGTTGTTGAACCATTTAACTGTGCCTTGCATGTGTAAATACCTCCGTAAATATTTTGGGTCACCATTAACCCTGTAACAAAATACCATAACTTATTTTAAATGTCTATAATTAATTTCTATTAATTAATAGTGTGCTGTTACTATTCACAGTCGAATCGCGCACTGGCTGCGCGATTGCGACCAGATGACTTGGTCTGCAGGGCGCACGGACACTTTCAATGCGCTATGCGCCATCCGTGCGACCTGATTTGTACAGGGTGAGATGGGTTTTGCAGTCAAGCCCTAAATAAGATCATGTGCCGTCAACAGGTTGTTGACATATCTGTCCCAGGCCTCCTCGAGAGAGCGATCTAAAGTGAAGGTGCGGTAGGACACCGCAGAGGTTACCATAACACTATCCTCCTGAGGCACTATATTGATGAAGCCTCCGGTTATGCATTCGCCTCCGGCGGCTCTGTGAAACAGCGACAGTTTGAGCCTGTTATCCGTCTCGCTGCTCTTCATGACGATTGAAAGTAGTGGACGAACATCACAAAATTTGATATAATCACATCCGTTTGCAGTTGTCTCTGCTTTTCCGATCTTTCTGCCGTCGACATGGCAGGTGACATCTTTAGTGAGAGTGAGCTCGGTGAGTTCGTACTCGTCGAAGGCATCGGACTCTGAAAGCAGAGTATTCAGTTTATCCGGATCATTTACCTGATATGCTTTCATAACCGAGAATTATAAACAAAGAGACATCCTGCGTCAATGAAAATTATTGATTTATAAATGGAGTTTACATAATGAGAATTGCTGTAAAGGTTGGAACTTCCACACTTACCCATGAGTCGGGAAAGCTCAATATCAGACACATGGAGGAACTGGTGAAGACTATTTCGGATCTGCAGAACGCGGGACATGAGATGATGCTTATATCCTCCGGCGCTATAGCCATGGGAGTGGGAAGGCTCCCGGTGGAGAGCATGCCTTCAGATATACCGGGAAAGCAGGCTGCCGCGGCAGTTGGACAGTGTGAGTTGATACAGACATATGACAGGCTGTTTTCGGAGTACAATCATGTGGTGGGCCAGATACTCATCACAAAGGAGGACTTCGACTACGAGGATCGTTTCACAAACCTGACCAATACATTGTTTCGTCTGCTCAAATACAAGGTTATCCCCATCATAAATGAGAACGATACCGTGGAGACTGCGGAGATCGCGGTGGGGGACAATGACACCTTGAGCGCGGTGGTGGCGAGGGCGGCGGAGGCTGACCTTTTGATATTGCTATCCGATATCGACGGGCTCTACACCGAAGACCCAAGGAATAACCCCAATTCCAGGTTTATATCGCAGGTGGAGGAAATCACGCCTGAAATAGAAGGGCTGGGCGGAGGCGCGGGCAGCCGCCGGGGGACAGGGGGCATGAGGACAAAGCTTAACGCCGCAAAGATAGCTGTAAACTCCGGCATGGATATGGTGATAGCAAACGGAAGGAGACCCGGGATACTCTATGATATAGTTGCAGGGAAGAGAGTGGGAACCAGATTTATAAAGAAAGATAATAAACCGGCGTCATTTGAGGAGGAAATTTGAGATGGAAGAAAAAAAGATCATGCTCTCAGGCATTCAGCCCAGCGGAGATCTGCACCTGGGTAATTATCTGGGAGCGATCAAAAACTGGGCAGACAGAGTAAATGATTATGAGTGTTTTTATTTTATGGCTGACCAGCACACCATTACAGTGAGACAGGATCCTGCGAGCCTGCGCAGGAGATCTCTGGAAATGCTCGCCATATATATCGCCTGCGGTCTGGATCCTGAGAAAAATACTTTGTTTCTCCAGTCACATGTACCGGCGCACGCGCAGCTCGCCTGGGTCTTAAACTGTTATACCATGTTTGGAGAGCTGTCCCGCATGACGCAGTTCAAGGATAAATCCGAGAAGCATCAGGATAATATAAATGCCGGTCTCTTCACCTACCCCGTGCTCATGGCTGCGGATATTCTCCTCTATCAGCCGGATTATGTGCCGGTGGGAGAGGATCAGAAGCAGCATGTGGAGCTCACCAGAGATATCGCTGTGAGATTCAATAATATCTACGGGGAAGTGTTCAAGGTTCCCGAGCCCTTTATCACAAAGGTGGGAGCCCGCATCTACGGTCTCACCACTCCGGATCAGAAGATGTCAAAGTCAATTCCTGAGGGCTGCGTGCTCCTGATGGATGAGCCGGACGTGATAATTAAAAAATTCAAGAGGGCAGTGACGGATTCCGACACCGGGCACTGTGTGCGCTTCGACAAGGAGGCAAAGCCCGGCGTTTCGAACCTGATAAATATCTATGCGACTTTGACGGGAAAGAGTTATGAGGAGATAGAAAAGGAATTTGACGGATCGGGTTATGGGGTGTTTAAGCCGGCGGTGGCTGAGACTGTGGTGAGCACCCTCAC
>CALFUE010000085.1 GCA_937916345.1 uncultured bacterium | reverse complement strand
ACGGCGACCACCGAGATCTACACTCTTTCCCTACACGACGCTCTTCCGATCTTACGACGCTTTCGGTGAATCCGCGGATTTCAATTTTCTCATGGGTGTGATCTACATGGAAAATTCCAAATTCGACGCCGCGATAGAGTTGTTTGAGAGAGCCGCGTCAATGGAAAACGGCCGCGTTAAGGGGGTTGATTCCTATCTGCCGCTGTACAACTGCGGAGTGATCTGCGAGGTGCTGGGGGACAGGACGCGTGCGAAGGATTATTACGCACGGGCGCTTCCATACAAGAAGGCTTCTACAGGGCTCGCCCGGCTTTCCGCGGAGAAGGGGAGCTTCCTCGTGATCCTCGGCGTCCGCTACTGCTACAATGTATTGAATGATATTTTGCTCGGCATCGTCAGCACCTTAAAAAAAATGGGATATACTGTGGATACCTACGACGAGCAGGAGGGCGGTGCTGCAGGTCTGTCCGCGTTCGTGGGGAAGAAATACGACGGTATATTCGCGGTGCAGACCTATCTCTACGGTATCTATCTGGAGAGCAGGAAGAAATTCTTGTTCGATGAGATAACAGGACCCAAATACAATATCATTCTGGATCATCCGGGCTGGCTTTCCCACCTCTTTGAGCGGCTGCCTGAGGATACCTTTGTCCTGACTCACGATAGAGATTATCTGGATTTTACAAAGAGATACTATGGAGCTTTAAGCGGCAGTTACTTTTTTCCGCTGGCTTCAGCCCCCTCGGGCAGGAGCATCAGACCTGCGTCGGAGAGGAAATATGATCTGATTTTTATAGGAACCTACGGAGATTACAGAAAGAAGCTGGCGCAGATCGCCGAGACGGGCAATTCCTTCGTAAAGTTTCTGGCAAACCGTTATCTTCTCATAATGAGAAAGAACACGAAGTTATCGGCTGAGGAGGCTTTCAGGAACGCGTTGGAATACTACGGCAGGGAGTGCGACGACGACACCTTTCTCTCGCTGTTTTCCGCCATGAACCCGGTGCTATCCTGCGTTATGTATTACACGAGGGAGCGTGTGGTGCGTGAGCTCTTAAAACACGGCGTAAAGCTTGATATCTGGGGGGAGACCTGGAATGACTCGCCCCTGCGCGATGATAAATATTTGCGTATTCATCCCGAGGTGACGCCTGAGGAGTCGCAGCTTATCATGGAGGATGCGAAGCTATCCTTAAATATCATGGCATGGCACAAGGGAGGCTTTACCGAGAGAATGGCAAGGAGTATGTTTTCCGGAGCAGTGCTTGTTACTGACGAGACGAAATATTTCGCCGATCACGACTCATCCGGCGTAGAGCAGTTCGATCTGAATGACATAGCTTCCCTCGCGGGGCGCACAGAGCACCTCTTAAGCAGTCCTGATGAGTTGAATGAGATGGCCTGTGCAGGGTATGAAAACGCCATAAAAAATCACACCTGGGAAAAGAGGCTCTCGGAATTGTTTGAGGTGAGGGGATAGCATGTCAGAGGTTTTGTATTTGGATTGGCCGGCTTTTTCTTCGGAGGACGCGAAGGAATCCTTTAAGAAGGATCTCGGTTTTGAGGTTCACACATTTTTTCACGAGGATTATACCCTCCGTTTTTCGGGCGCCTTCGACAGCGCCTTTGATCTGGCGGTGAAGGATCGCGACATTTCCTTCGCCTTTTCCTATAATTTTTATCCGCTCTTCGCGGAGGGGTGTCACAGACACGGGATCAAATACGTATCCCTGACCTACGACAATCCCCAGGTGAAGCTGTATTCCTACAGGATCACCTATCCCACCAATTACTGTTTTATCTTTGACGGCGCCGAGTTTGAGAAATTGTCGAAGGGCGGCATAAATACCGTCTATTATTGTCCTCTGCCTGTAAATTCTGAAAAGATAGATACTCTTTTAGCAAAACCGTACAATAAAAAAAGGACCGCCTGCGATATTTCCTTTGTTGGTTCCCTCTACAATGAGGAGCACAATATTTATGACCGCATGTATGAAAAGCTGGGGGACTATGAGCGGGGTTATCTGGACGCACTGCTTCTCGCCCAGGGCGAGATATACGGGATTAATTTTCTCGAGGAATCCTTGAATGACAGGCTGACAGCCGCGATGCATAAGGCGGAGGATTACGCCATAAACAAGGACGGAGTGGAGACTCTTTCCTATATATTTGCCGATTATTATCTGGCGAGGAAACTCACTTCAATGGACAGGCTGCGGTATCTCACCGCAGTTGCCGCTCATTACCCCCTGAGGCTTTTTACCATTGACAAAAATGTGAATATAAAGGGTGCCGGGAATTTCGGCACCACCGATTATTACACCGAGATGCCTCTTGTCTTTCATGACAGCAGGATAAACTTAAATATTTCCCTTCGCTCCATCAAGACCGGCATTCCGCTGCGCTGTATGGATATCCTGGGAGCAGGGGGCTTCCTTCTGACCAATTATCAGAGCGATATGGAGCGGCATTTTACGGCGGGGGAGGATTATGATTACTTTACGGATGAGGCGGATCTCCTGGCAAAGGTGGACTACTACCTGTCCCACGACAAGCTGCGCGCCCGGATCGCGAGAAACGGACATGAGAAGACAAAGAAATATTTCAGCCATAAAAATATATTTTCTGAGCTTTTGAATATTGCGGGGGTGAGACCGTGAAGCTTTTGTTTTACAAGTGGCACTCCTTTATGAATCGTGGGATAGAGCAGGCGTTAAGGGAGCTGGATATTGAGTACGACACCTGCTTTTTTCAGCAGCGGGACTGGGAGAAGGATGAGGGCTTGTCGGAAGTGCTCCGCAATAAATTAAAGAGCGGGGATTTCGACGCGGTTCTATCCGTAAACTTCGCGCCCATCGTGTCAACCGTCTGCGAGGAGCTGGGAGTCAGGTATATTTCCTGGATCTACGATTCCCCCGTCCATATCAGGGATTTTTCTCCGATGAAAAATTCCGTCAATGAGATTTATTCCTTTGACAGGGGTGAGTGTGAGGCGATGGCAGAGCTTGGCATAGAAATGCGCCACATGCCCCTGGCGTCCGACATTCTTTTCGCGTCGGATGCAGAGGGAATTACGCCTGAAAATAAGATATCGCTGGTCGGAAGACTTTATCAGACCGATTATTCCTATATGGCTTCTCCCCTGAGCGATTACAGCAGGGGCCGGCTGGAAGGCATCATAGCATCCCAGCGGGAGGTGACATGCGCCTACATCATACCCTCCCTCGTGACGGAGGAGCTGCTTGCCGACCTAAACCGGGATTTCGCGAAGGCAAGCGGCGGAAATTACGAGATAGGCAGGAGGGAGCTGATGTTTCTTCTGGCCGGCGAGGTGACGGGACGTGACAGGCTCCTTGCCGCGGGTCTCCTCTCAAAGCGCCATCCCCTGGAGATATACGGCGGTGAGAAGGATGAGAGGCTGACGGAAGTGAGCTTTTTCCCCTATGTGGATTACTACGAAAAAATGCCTCTTGTATTTGCCGGAAGTGCCATAAATCTGAACATTACCCTGCGTACCATCAGGACAGGGGTGCCGCTTCGCGTCATGGATGTCCTGGCCTGCGGCGGCTTCTGCATCACTGATGCGGGGGAGGAGGTTTACGAGCTCTTTGAGGTGGGGCGTGAGATCGAGACCTACGGGAGTTTGGAGGAACTCGCGGAAAAGTGCGATTATTACCTCTCTCATGACACTGAGCGCGCGGCAATAGCCCGGGCCGGCCTCGCCGCTGCCCGCGCCCGCTTTACCTTCAAGGACAGACTTGCCAGGATGCTGCTCGCACACTATAATGATATCAGGGTCAAAAGTCCTTCCACCACGGCAAGCTTACCCGCAGGTGGAGGAAAGACTTAGTGACCCCGACATCATTAAATTTTTCAAAGGAGAAAAAGTATGATCCTGCACTATGAATTTGCAGACGAAAAAAACATTGGAAAAGACACCTCCGGAAATTCCCGCGACGCGAAAGTCTGCGGTACCGACGGCGTAAAGCTTCAGACCATCGATGGCAGAAATGCCTGCGTATTCCCCGGAGGAAAATACGACGCGGGTTATTTGGCGCTCCCGGGAGACATACTCTCTCAGATAGATGACGAGAACGGCATGACCGTCTCCATGTGGGTGTACTCAAAACCCGGCATATCCGTATGGGAGAGACTCTTAGACATAGGAAGCGCCCCCGGAGCGCCAAACCTGTTTTTTACGAAGGCTCTTCGAGCAGTGTGTTTCGAGGCGGGAGATTTGGCAGCGGACGGGATGAGAGCCCTGCCTGTCGGAACCTGGGCACATGTGGCGTTTAGCGTCACGGGTACCGCAAACGGTACCAGGAGCAACGCCGGCCCGAGAGTCTACTGTGATGGAGAATTGGTTGGAGACGGCTTTATCAGCCAGACCAGCAGCGGAACCTACAAGAGACTGAGGGACTGGTTCGGGAGACTCGGTGAGAAAGGCTGCTACACGAACGGAGCGATCGGTCACTCACAGTATCCGGCAGACCCGGATCTCTGCGCCGCCATCTCAGATTTCAGGATTTACAAAAAAGCCCTCCCGGAGGATGAAATCATAGGCATCATGAGTGAGTCCATCTCTGAGGACAGACTCATAACTCTCGCCGCAGACAGATTCCTGAAAGCGCCGGAAAAGATAATTCAAAAGGATATTACACTTCAGACATCTCTCATGGGGGGCCGTGTGAAGCTCGCGTGGGAGAGCAGCGATGAGAGTGCCCTGAGCGGCAGCGGAAGCTTCGGCAGCCCCGATTCGGCACGGGCTGTCACCTTAAAGGCGACCCTCACCGTCTCAAATACATCTCTCACTCGCTTCTTTGATGTCACGGTTCTGCCAAAGGAAGAATATCCCTATCAGCTCACTGTGAGCCCGAATGAAGAGGGAGTGCCGGTTTCACCCACCCTCTACGGACTTTTTTTCGAAGATATCAACAGATCCGCCGATGGCGGCATCTACGCGGAGCTGGTACAGAACCGCTCCTTCGAGGATTTTTATTTTAAGGTATATGATCCCTCATCAGGACAGACCGGAAAGTCTCAGGGCAGAGTGCGTAACCCGCTGCATTTCTGGTATGGCGATATCGACAGGATGGAGATTATGACAGAGGACACCCTCGGCGCCTTCCTGGGGGCGGTTGATCCCGACGCAAACGCTGTCTATGTGAAGGCTCCCGCAGGAACTGTCCTGATAAACAGAGGCTTCTGCGACAACAGGGAACTCTTCTCCATGCCCTTCGACAAGGGATTATCCTACGATTTCTCGATTTGGGTAAAAGCAGCTGTTCCCTCATCAATACAGGTCACCCTGATAGATGCCGATGGAAACGCTGTCAGCTCTCAGGTGACAGTTGACATAACTGATGTCAAAAGCGGCAGCTGGCAAAAGCGAAACGGTTATACCCTCGTTTCCGAAAAGACTGTGGCAGGCGGACTGAAGCTGGAATTTACCGGAGAGATATGTATCGACATGGTATCTCTCTTCCCGAAAGATGTCTGGGGAGAGAGCGAAGAGACCGGTTCAGACAGCGCCCATGCCAACTATCTCGCAAACCCGAACTACAGGCTGAGACGTGATATGGTGCAGACGCTTCTCGACATGAAGCCCGGATTCCTGAGATTCCCCGGAGGCTGTATTTCCGAGGGCTCTTATATCTGGGAGAACGTCTACGACTGGAAGGATTCCGTTGGAGATGCGGCAGTCAGAAAAGAGAATTTCAATGTCTGGGGTTATGTTATGACACTGGGCCTCGGCTACATGGAGTATTTCCAGCTGGCGGAGGATTTGGGGGCAGAGCCTCTTCCCGTCATGGCCTGCGGTGTGCTCTGCCAGGCGAGGAGCGATTATGCCGATCCCGCCGGCGGGACACTGAAGGAAAAATACATCTCAAACTTTACCGATCTGATAGATTTCGCGATAAGCACCGATTTCGACGGAAATAAATGGGCTGCGCTGCGCCGTGAGATGGGACATTCGGCGCCCTTCGGCCTCCACTATCTCGGAGTGGGAAATGAGAACTGGGGAACTGAGTTTTACGCATCCTTTGAGAGCTTTAAGGAGGTCATAAAGGAGCATCTGGACAAATATTACCCGGGATATCCTCTTACCATTGTGTCCACAGCCGGAGCACAGGCGGATGACGGGGCATACATAAACGGCTGGAGATTCCTGAGCGGCATGTTAAAAGGAGGGGAGGACATCTCCTTCACCGACGGTGAGAAGTGCTGGAGCGAGCATGTGAAGTGGTATGAGCATGAGGCTGATCATCTGGACACGATAGTGGACGAGCATTTCTACCGTACCAACGAGTACCTCATCGAAAATGAGGATCGCTACGACTATTATGTCCGCGCCTATGACGAGAAAGGCTCGCTGGCAGAGCAAAAGACTCCAAAGGTATTCGTCGGAGAGTATGCCTCAAGTGACAAGAATACTCACCTTGGGGCGGTGGCTGAGGCTGCCGTGATGTGCGGCTTTGAGAAGAATTCCGATGTAGTGCGTCTGGCCGCCACCGCGCCGCTGTTTAACAAGCCCTCAGGGGACGGCACTTACCGTTGGACTCCTGATTGTATATGGTTTGACGACAGAAAGGTTTGGCACACGCCCACCTACTATATACAGCAGTTGTTTGCGAAAAATTTAGGAAATAAAGTCTCAAACAGCAGCCTTTCCGTTTTTGAGGGAGAGAGCTTAAGTGAGCGGACGCCTTACGGTGATGTGCTGGTGCACATGTCTGAGGACACCGAATTAAAGAGCCTTGTGATAACAGACGCCTCAGGCAGGGAGCTTTATAACGCCGCAGTCGATAAAAAGCTGTTTTCCGTGGAGGTTCGGCCTGATCCCGTCACTGTAAAGGCGGTGATACGGACTCATTCCGACAACGCGTTTTTCGGCATCGGAGCAGGTCTGAAGAAGAACCGGTCTGACGGCGTGATTGATTTCTCAAAGCTCTCTGTCAGGGAATATTTCCTGGGAGGAAAGAATGGAAGTGGCATCAAGGTATTCAAGGAGGGTGTAGAGGCCTATACCCTGGGCGATTTTGCATCGAGTACCTTCGCGGGAAACCTGAGGGGCTGTTTTGACGAGGTGCTGCCTTTTGATACGGACATCACCGTGGTGATGGAGTACGGTATCGGCACCGACGTCTATGGCAGACCTCTGGTTCACGCCTGTTACACTCTCGGCGCGGATGAGAAAAAAGCAGAGCTTACCTTCCCCATCAGGGCATATTCAAAGGAACTGATCTACTCGGCCACCGAGGATGATGACAATATCTATATCAAGCTGGTAAACGTCGAGCCTGTTGAAAAGAGGGTAAAGCTTCTACTGCCGGGCGCGTCGGATGGCGACATAACCGCTACCATCCTCTCCTGTGACGCGGACAGCGTCAGCATTCCAAATATTAACACGGATGAAAAAGAGCTTGTCACCCCGAAGGATGAGAGCCTGAAAGTCAAGGACGGTGAGGCAAAGCTCACGCTCCCGCCCTAGGCGGGGGCTTTTCTATATCATCTGAAACATCTGTCCCACCCGCACATTCCAGGTGTGATTCTTCTTCACCTCCGAAAGACCTTCTGCCGCGATCTCTTTTCTCTCCTTCTCATGCGCGAGATAGTAGGCGCATTTTTCCTTCAGCTCATCCCTGCTCGAGAAGTAATCCAGATGCACTCCGGGGGTAAAGCAGGAGGTGAGCTCGCTCTGATAGTTTGTCAGGCAGAAGCCGCCGCTGGACAATATGTCAAATATCCGAAGAGGCAGACCGCTCCTGATGGCTCTCGTGGTAAAATTCAGGTTTACGGCCGTGTCCGCGAAAATTATGGGCATCTCTGTGAGTGATTTCGCAAGCCCTCTGTTTTTTACCTTTGGGATGACGGAGGTGTCGCTTGCGGTATAGATGTCCGTCGGCATCTCCTCCGACAGATATTTTAAGAAGCTGACCCGCTCAGTTGCCGCGATCTTGTTGCTGATATAGAGGCGGGCGAGAGTCATCCTGTCGGTGAGATAAGTCTTTTTGCCATCGCTCTCCGGCAGCCGGTAAAAGCTGGGGTGGTGCTTCGCGAAATCCGCCACCACATTGTCGTTCAGCGCCCTCTCGATGAAATTGTCCCCGTAAATCAACAGCTGCGCCGCCATGAGGGAGTCAAGATAGCCGCGCATGTAGGCGGGGGCATCCGGCGGAAGCTTGTCATAAGGGCATTTTTCAGTGTAGAGAGAGCCTACAAAGGCTATCCTGTGGGAAAACCTCTCTCTGTCGCGGTCTGACTGCGCGGATATTACATCCTGCTTTTCCGCAACATTTCCCGCCAGAGGAAGATAAAAGATATGCCCAGGGTTTACGGGGGCAAGCTCCGCGTAGTCCTCATGGTCAAAAATAAAGGTGAAATTGTAGGGATTTGTGATGGAGGAGGTGTAGAGCTCCATAACAGGAGAATCCACTGTCCAGGACACATAGGGGATGTGATATATCCTTCCGATCTCCGACAAAAACGGATAAAAATTTATGCTGAAGATCATATCCGAAGGGTTGGCGTCGAGAAATTCCGAGAATCTGCGGACATACTCCGTCAGAGACAGGGATTTGCTGTTGATTTCGAGTGAATATTCTGTTACATTAAAACCATGTTCACGGAACGCGCGGATTATATCAGGCTCCGCGATGCTTCCGTATCTGTACACTATTATCTTCATGAGCATGAGTATATTATATTTTAATATTCCGTTCAAGGGGGGCTTATGATAACGGTCAGTGCCTGTATGATAGTAAAAAATGAGGAGAAAGTGCTGCGCAGATGTCTCGACACCATAAAGGATCTGATGGACGAGATCATAATCGTCGACACGGGCTCCACCGACTCGACGAAGGAGATCGCCGCGGAGTACACGGACAGGATCTATGATTACGAGTGGATAGACGATTTCGCTGATGCCAGGAATTTCTCTTTTTCAAAGGCCACCTGCGATTATATCTACGCGCCGGATGCCGATGAGATCCTGGACGAGGAAAACCGTCAGCAGTTTCGGCTCTTAAAGGAATACATGGACGAAAGAGTGGAGATAGTGCAGATGCGCTACAACACCGTCGCCTTCGACACCGTGCTCAATGTCCGTGAGGAGTACCGCCCAAAGCTTTTCAAGCGCGTTCGCCATTTCGTGTGGCAGGATCCCGTTCACGAGACCATTCGTACCGAGCCCGTCGTCTTTGACAGCGATGTGGTCATCACCCACAAGCCCGAAAACAGCCACAGCTCCAGAGATTTTAAGGTCTTTGAGTCTGCGCTCCTCCGTGGGGACGAGCTCTCCGACAAGGTCATCATGATGTACGCCACAGAGCTCTACAAATGCGGTAATATTCATGATCTCGCCTTTGCGGCGAAGCATTTCAATTCTATCTACAGATCCGGCAACGAGTTCCTGCAGCAGGCGATGCTATGCGTGCTCGTGCGTTTCACCCGCCTCTCCGGCGACACCGAGGGCTTTATCAAGCTGGCACTGCGGGATATGGTAAAGAACCCCTGTTCCGAGGTGTGCTGCGAGATAGGAGATCGGGAAGAGCACACGTCTGAACTCCAGTCACATCACGATATCGTA
>CALFUE010000084.1 GCA_937916345.1 uncultured bacterium | reverse complement strand
GCGCTGACCGGGGAGCAGTTGGTGCCATTTACGGAGGAACTGGAGCATATAATAAGTTTCCTGGAGCTGCTGCAGCTCCGTTTCGGCAGCGAGCTGGATGTGAGGTTTGATATCGCGGTAAAGTCCTTTTATCTGCCAACACTGACGCTTCAGCCTCTGGTGGAAAATGCCGTAACCTATGGGGTGAGAAAGCAGCGCGAGCATGTGGGAGTCGTGACCATACAGACCAGAGAATATCCGGATCATTACGAAGTGTCGGTGAGTGATAACGGCCCCGGATTTGACCCTGAGAGTATTTCGGAGTATGATAGTGAGAGAAGTCATGTGGGAATCTTTAATGTCAGAGAGAGATTAAAGGGAGTTTGCGGCGGAGAGCTGAAGATCGTGTCAGCCATTGGTAAAGGCGCGACGGTTACCATGATACTCCCCAGGGAGACCTATTAAATGGGATTAAAAAGCATTTTATTTTCAGAAGAATATACCTTGAAGGAGACGGAGCCGGATTTCTTTCGTGATGTAAACCTGCACTATATCATTGATATGATGCGGGTTTACACCCCGGGCTATGATGCGGCAAAGCTTTTTTATACCTTTCCTGTCAGTGAGGAGACCATGAAGCTGCGGCATGTGGTTTTCTTCGATCTTGACAGGAATCCGGGGTTCAGAGAGGCGGCGGTTTATTTCGGTCACTTCATGAGGAAGGCAGCCGGCATGATGGAGCTGGCGGAAAAATCCGAAGATGAGATAAAACGCGCAGGCTTTCATATGAGGGCGGCGGGAAATTACCTCACTGCGGTAAAGCTTTTTTCAGAGGCATTATCCGACATGAAATTTACTTCCCCTGCGCTGCTTGAATGCAGGGAACATATCGGGTGCGTCTGCCGGGAACTGACCGGCGGAGGCTTCGAGGAGGCTTACCGGGAATGCGTTAGGATGTGGGATTCCGTGGCCTACCGGATGAGCGTAAAAAACGGCGAGATATCACTCATCAGAGATAAACAGAGCAGCTTCGAGCCTGAAAAAAATTATCTTAAGGATATTGCGGCGCTCTTAAAGGTCCCCTTTGATGAGGAGACGGACATACTGCCATCGGTCTTTAAGAATCCTCTGGCAACGACCTGTCTGGAGGAGACTGTTGCCGCCTTGATAAAGCGATCGGAGCCGGGAGTTTATGAATCAGCCAAAAGCTTCATGCATTCTTACCCCTCTTTTTTTGACTGTGATATTTTGAGATACGAGCAGGAACTGCAGTTTTATATCGCGTCGCTTCAGTTTCGCGACGAGACCGAGAGAAAGGGAAAGGTCATGTGCTTTCCTGCCGAAAGAATTGATGCTTCCTTCATGGGCGTGGGAGTTTACGATGTGGTCATGCTGTGGCAGGCCGGATCAAAATTTGAGGTCGTGGCAAACGATTTCGAGTTCCCTGACAAGCCTTCTTTTCTAATAGTGACAGGTCCGAACGGAGGTGGAAAGACTACCTTTGCCAGAAGTCTGGGACAGGCGGTTTATTTCGCCATGATGGGAATGCCGGTAAACGCGGAGCTCTTTACGCTTCCAAATATGGTTGGCATAATGACACATTTTGAGAACGAGGAGAATTTGTTTGACAATGCCGGAAAGCTGAAGGATGAGATAAACCGGCTGATTCCCATGGTCAAGGGCAGCGAGGGTGGCAGGTTTGTGATATTAAATGAGCTCTTTACCACTGCCACCACAAAGGATGCTCTGGTGATGGGACAGAAGATCACGGAAATCTTTATAAAAAGGGGAGATTTCGGGGTCTATGTGACGCACATGAGTGAGCTGGCCGGGAAGGATGATGCCCTAAAGAGCATGGTGGCAGAGACTGTAGGAACGGATAACAGGCGAACCTACCGCATTATCCCCGACAAGCCAAAGGGTTTGGGCTTTTCCGACGCTCTTGTCAGGCAATATGAGCTGACCTATGACGATATCATGAGGGTACTGCCATGACAGATACTTATTTGTTGTACAGGGACGATGCCAGGGATAAGCATCGCTCCTATTATTTCGAGCAGGATATGATAAAGGATTTGTCTCTCGACACTATTGTCTCTGCCATGGCAAGGGGCGATGAAAAGATCTATGAGCGCGCCATGCGCGTTATCTTAACGCCGGTGGAGGATCCATCCGACATTCTCTACCGTCATGAGGTACTGAAGGATCTGCGAAGGGAGCGGGCTCTTGCTGAAAAGCTCTTTGTCATCGGCTCGGAGCACGGTGGAAAGCTCCGGAAGTACAAGGAAAACATGAAGCTCTACCGCGCCCGTTCCCACAGGGGTGTGGCGGAGAATATCGAGAAACTGACATATCTGAAGGATGCTGTGGCAGATCTTTTAAGTGTCAGGGACGTATTGTCGGAATATTCCGGAAGGATCGATTCAGAAGCCTTAAGAGGGCTCCTTGACAGGTTAAACAGCGAGCCTCTCGATGCCATAAAGGCTCGCGCAGCGGAGCTTGATGTGTTCATACGGGGAGGGGAGTTCGATTATTCCCTGCATATCGGAGGCGGATTAAAGCTGGACCGCATCTATATCGAGGAGCTGCGGGCAAAGGATGAAACCCGGAGAACCAGGCAGGGAAACTCATTTTTTAAGGGACTCACGGATACTTTCAGAAGAAATGTTATGTCAACTAATAATAATATTGAACTGAAGGGAGATATAGCGACGCTGCAGGATGCGGCTCTGGACAAGATTATAAAGCTTTTTACGCCTTTTTTGGACGATACCGTAAGATTTTTCGAGCATTTCATAGAGGAAATGTGCTT
>CALFUE010000083.1 GCA_937916345.1 uncultured bacterium | reverse complement strand
TGAATTTTACGATTATCTGGAGGTTATGCCGGACGGAAACAATTCATATCTAATAGGAAACGAAAAATACGGGATAGAGGATGAATCGGGACTTCACGAGATAAACCAAAGGATCATAAAGCTCGGGGAAACTCTCGGAAAGCCTGTCTGCGCCACCGGAGATGTGCACTTCATAGAGCCTGAGGACGAGATCTACAGAAATGTGATCAAATCCGCTTCGGGCTACTCTGACGGTGATTCAAACTGTCCCTTATATTTCAGGACCACCGAGGAGATGCTCGAAGAATTTTCCTACCTGGGAGAGAAAATGGCGAGAAAGATCGTCATCGATAACACAAACAAGATAGCCGACATGTGCGAGAGGATATCTCCCGTAAGACCTGACAAGGCGCCGCCCGTCATCGAAAATTCCGACAACGAGCTGCGGGAGATCTGCTACAGAACCGCCATCGACAAGTACGGCGATCCCCTTCCCGAAATCGTTAAAAAGCGGCTGGACAAGGAGCTCAATTCCATAATATCAAACGGATATGCCGTGATGTATATAATAGCCCAAAAGCTGGTGCACAAGTCTATGGAGGACGGCTATCTAGTAGGCTCGAGAGGATCCGTAGGTTCCTCCTTTGTTGCCACCATGTCAGGGATCACGGAGGTAAATCCCCTGTCGCCGCACTATTACTGCGGTAAGTGTCACTATTACGACTTTGACTCTCCCGAGGTTAAGGAATATGCTGGAAGAGCAGGCTGCGACATGCCCGATAAGCTCTGCCCAAATTGCGGAGAACCCCTCTTAAAGGATGGCTACGACATACCCTTTGAGACCTTCCTGGGCTTCAAGGGAAACAAGGAGCCTGATATCGACCTGAACTTTTCCGGCGAATACCAGGGGAATGCCCACAGATATACGGAGGTGATCTTCGGTAAGGGACATACCTTCAAGGCCGGTACAATAGGTACTGTTGCTGACAAGACCGCCTACGGCTATGTAAAAAATTTCTTCGATAAATCAGCCGAAAAAAACGGCATCTTCAAGAGAAGATGTGAGATGGAGAGGATCGCCAAGGGCTGCACCGATGTAAAACGCACTACCGGACAGCATCCCGGAGGTATCGTGGTGCTTCCCATGGGTGAGGAGATTGAAACCTTCACTCCCATACAAAAGCCCGCGAACGATATGACTACCGACATCATAACCACGCATTTCGAATATCACTCCATCGATCACAATCTTTTAAAGCTGGACATCCTGGGGCACGATGATCCCACAATGATCAGGAGGCTGGAGGATCTGACTGGAGTGGACGCAAAAACTATACGCTTTGACGATCCGGATGTGATGAAACTCTTTCAGGGGACGGAGGTTCTGGGCATCACGCCTGATGACATAGGCGGCATAAAGCTTGGGACTCTTGGGATCCCTGAGTTTGGGACAGAATTTGCCATGGGGATGCTCATAGACACGAAACCTCAGGAATTCACTGATCTGGTTCGGATAGCGGGACTATCCCATGGTACCGATGTGTGGCTGGGAAATGCGAAGGATCTCATTCTTTCAGGTACTGCCACCATATCGAACTGCATCTGTACCAGGGATGACATAATGACATATCTGATCAATATGGGGCTGGATGCAGAAGAATCCTTCAAGATAATGGAGAATGTCAGAAAAGGAAAGGTTGCAAAAAATACCTCCGACGAGCAATGGCTCGCGTGGAAGGAGGATATGAAGGCTCACAATGTACCTGACTGGTATATCGGCTCCTGTGAGAAGATCAAGTACATGTTCCCGAAGGCGCACGCCGTCGCTTATGTGATGATGGCATGGCGCATCGCCTGGTTCAAGATAAACTATCCGCTGCAGTACTATGCAGCGTTTTTCTCCATCAGATCCAAGGGCTTTAATTACGAGATGATGTGTCAGGGGAGAGACAATCTGAAATATCATATGGAAGATTTCAAAGCCAGGAGCGATTCGCTTACTTCAGCAGAGGAGCAGACTTGGAAAGATATGCAAAGAGTCGATGAGATGTATGCCCGCGGTTTTGAATTTACTCCGATCGATATATACAAAGCAAAGGCGCTGGATTTCACCATAGTAGACGGAAAAATCATGGCGTCTATGACATCTGTCGATGGGATGGGGCCTGAGGCCGCATTGACAATTGAAAGAGTACGGCAACAGCCATTTGTGTCCAGAGATGACTTTAAGACCAGGGGCAAGGTTCCTGCCACTGTAGTAGATCATATGGCTGAAATGGGATTATTGGCAGGTCTTCCGAAATCTGATCAGATATCGCTCTTTGATCTGACAGGTGTTTGAGGTGGTTTTATGGAATTTATAAATTTTACGGAAGTAAAAAACCTCGATCTCTACAACAAAAATATAGTCTACCAGGGAGAGAGAGGAGCGTATACGGAGGAAGCCTGCCGGGAGTTTTTCGGCGTCGACATCGATTTTATCAATGTTGGGACATGGCGTGACGCTTTTGAGGCCATAAAAGGAGGAATTGCAGATTACGGCGTGGTTCCTTTTGAAAATTCCACCGCCGGCATCATCTCGGAAAACTTTGATCTATTGGATGAGTACGGATTTTTCATAGTGGGAGAGCAGATTATCAAAATAGACCACTGCCTCCTGGGCGTAAAAGGGGCATCACTCTCCGATATAAGGACCGTGTATTCCCATCCACAGGCCTTTGCCCAATGCTCGCATTATTTCGATGAGCACAGGGAATTTGAAAAGATCAATTCTTACAATACCGCCATCGCAGCAAAGGAGATAAGCGGGAAGGGTGACAAAAGTTTGGGAGCGGTAGCGGGAAGAACCTCTGCCGGCATCTATTCTCTTGACATCCTTTGCGAGGCAATTCAGAATAATAAGGGAAACCGGACGAGATTTATCGTCATAGGCAAAGAGCCCGTGTACGTTGAGGGTTCGTCAAAGATATCCCTGGGGCTTCAGCTGAAGAATGAAGCCGGATCACTGTATCACGCACTGTCGGTATTTCACAGGTTCGGGCTCAACATGACTTCCATTGAGTCGAGACCTATACCGGGCATGAACTGGGAGTACAAATTCTTTATCGATCTGGAGGGAAATCTCTCCTCCGAAAAGATACAGATAGCTATGGAAATACTAAAAAAGGAATCAGTGAAGCTTACTGTTTTCGGAAATTACTGAGGTTAAAAATGAAATTTTTCGGTGCTGTTTATGTAGGAACATACGCGATCTCAATGCGGATCTTTGAGGTCAAAAAAGGCAGTCCGCTGATCACGGTTGAGTCGGTGAGTGTGCCCATGCGGCTGGAGGAGGAACTGATAGACAGCCGTCATCTCTCCCCCGATACCATAGATGATGTATGCCGGCATATCAATGAATTCAAGGAGATAATCGAGACCTACAGATGCGATGACTGTCGTGTCTATACTAACCCGGCGTTCTTCAGGCTTTCGGACTCCGTTTTTATCAGGGACTCCATCAAAAGGAACTGCGGGCTTGATCTGACTATTCTGTCAAACTCTGAGCACAGGCTGCTCACCTATAAGAGACTGACAGCTCACCCGGAATTTGCAAATATGGCGGGAGATGGCTGCGCCATCGTAAATATCGGTGGCGGTGACACCCAGATAACCGTTGTCTCGGAGGGAGATCTGATGACTACCGAGCACATCAGCATGGGGGCGGTCATACTCTACGATTCGGTCAAGAACATTCCCGAAAACGAATCAAAAAAAAGAATGATAATGACGGAACTGATAGATAAGCAGCTCAATGTGATAAAGGGGCGGAGGTCAAAGAAAAAGCTCAACAATCTGATATTGATGGGAGATTACGCCAGAGAGACCTACGGCAAAACAAAGGAAAAGAAGGAATCAATCATAGACGCGAAGCAGTTCTTAGCGGTAATCAACGATGCGCTTGCTTTCAAAAATGAGGATATTATTGATTTCTTAAATGTCTCGGACGAGAATGCCGAGCTTCTGGCTCCTTATATGGTGCTCTACAAACGAATGCTCGAGTCCATGGGCGTAAAGCGGATCCTTGTGCCGGAGATCGATATCCTGGACGGCATCGGCTACAGCTACGCGCTTGAGCAAAAGCTTTTACCAGGGGAGCGCGATTTCGAGTCAGATGTACTCTCTGCCGCGAGGCACATGGCAGACAAATTTATGAGCTATTCGCCCCACATCGAGGCTTTGGTCAAGAATTCAACACTCATTTTTGACGCCATGAGCTCCGAGCACGATATGGGTTCACGGGAGCTGCTGCTGCTGAAGTGCGCGGCAATCCTTCACGATATCGGCAAATTTATATCTCTCACGGGATCCCCCACCATCTCCTTTGACATCATCATGGCATCTGAGATACTTGGGCTTTCCCACAGGGAGAGGTTCATAGTCGCGAGCATAGTAAAATACAATGCCACACCTCTGATTTCATTCCCGGACAGCGAGATGGACGAGGAAACCTATCTGATAGTGTCGAGATGCGCCGCAATAATGAGGCTGGCAAATGTCATAGACAGGAGCCATAAGCAGAAATTCGAGAATATCACGGTCAGATTGTCCGACGACAAGAAGCTGATCATCGCTATAACCTCAGAGGATGATCTGCTGCTTGAAAAGAGCATGTTCGGACAGAAGATTGACACCTTTAAGAATGTATTTTCAATTACACCGGTATTGAAACACAAGAAGAAAGTGGTCTAGGAGGAAATTTATGAATTTTGATGACCCGGCATTTTACGAGAACAGGGAGTTATCCTGGATCAAATTTGACGATCGTGTGCTCTCCGAGGCCAAGAGACGCGACATACCGCTTTTGGAGAGGGTGAAATTCATGTCCATCGTCTCCTCGAATCTGGATGAATTTTTCATGGTAAGAGTCGCCAGTCTCCAGGGCATGGAAAAGGACAGCAATGTGACCGATATGGCTGGTCTGTCCGTGACAGACCAGCTGTCATATATAGATGCCGCGGCCAGAGAGCTGGTTCAATCCCAGTACAAGAATTTTAACAGATCCATTATGCCCGCGCTTGAAAAGGAGGGCATATATATCTACAGCTCCTACGACATGCTGAGTAAAAAGGAGAAGGAGATAGCGGATGCCTATTTCGATGAATATGTATTTCCTGTTCTGACTCCTATGGCTGTGGATTCCGCCAGGCCTTTTCCCCTCATCAGAAACAAGACCTTAAATATCGCGGTACTTGTGGCCAGAAAAAAGGAAAATTCCTACGCGACAGTACAGGTTCCCAGCGGTCTGCCCCGGCTTGTCCCCGTATCGGGTGATAAAAACATTAATCATTTCATCCTGCTGGAAAACCTGATAGAGGCTCATATAGGCTCTCTGTTCCAGGGCTTTAGGGTCTTGGGTGTCTGCCCATACCGCATAATGAGAGACGCAGATTTCTCTCTGGATGAGGATGAGATCGCAGATCTGCTCAGCGAACTCTCAAAGAAGCTGAAGAGCAGGCAGAGGGGCGATGTCATACGCCTCGAGGTTGCCAGCCATGCCTCTGAAAAGCTCCTTGATTTCCTGCAGAAGGGGATGGAGATAGAAAATGCCCACGTCTTCAGGATAAATGGCCCTCTGGATCTCACCTTTCTCATGAGCCTCTACGGTATAGACAGGCCGGACCTGAAGACAAAAAAGCCGGATATTTCCACTCATCCCAGGTTTAATGATAAGGATTCCATATTTGATGTGATAAAGAAATCCGACGTGATGCTTCACCATCCTTATCACAGCTTTGATCCGGTGGTGGATTTCATAAAGGAGGCCGCAAATGACACGGATGTGCTGGCTATCAAGCAGACGCTGTACCGTGTCAGCGGTAATTCTCCGATTATTGCTGCGCTTGCGGAGGCAGCGGAAAACGGGAAACAGGTTTCCGTTTTGGTGGAATTAAAAGCCAGATTTGATGAAGAGAATAATCTCGTATGCCGTCTTCTGCTTGAAAAAA
>CALFUE010000082.1 GCA_937916345.1 uncultured bacterium | reverse complement strand
GGCTCCATGCGGATATGCGCGCATACGAGAAGGAACTGACCAGGCTCAATGATGAACTGAACCATATCAAGAATACCAGATGGTGGAAACTCCGTTCATTTTTCAGAAAAGAACTGAAGGGAAAGTGATATGAACACCTATCAGTCAAGATATTATCAATACAAAAATATATTGCTGATAATATCCTCCATAATTTTTCTGGCGATACAGACCTTCGCATACAATGTCATGTATCAGTCCGCTTTTGCGAACCTCAGGAGATTCAGGGAGTTCGAGAGGGGACATCTGGCGATACTTGCTATATATGCCGTGATACTTCTGGTATTGCTGCTTCTTTTTTCGGCCTTAAAGATAGGGTACATGAGAAATATCGATGTGCTCTACTCCCAGGCCATCTCTATCGGTATAGTAAATGCCGTCTCATATCTGATACTGTTATTGATCGGTAAAAAAAGTTTTCTCGATATGACATACCTGGGCCCGTTCCTGATCCTGACGGTGACGCAGCTGGCTTTGTGCATTATCTGGACCATGACTACCAGATTCCTCTACGCCCGTATTTACCCCGCATACCAGATACTGCTGATCTACGGGGATATTGATCCGAAGCCTCTGGAGGAAAAGGTTCACAGTCGTTTTGACCGTTATCAGGTCAGGGAGAGGATATCTCTTTCCGAGGGTATGGCAAATATACAGCACAAGGTTCACGATTATGACACAGTGCTGATCGCGGATATCCCCTCCCACGAGAGGAATCATATAATGAAGTACTGTTACTGGCATGATATCAGATGCTATGCCCTGCCGAAGGTCTCGGACATTATGATCAAGGCCTCAGACCGTATAGATCTCTTTGATACGCCGCTCTTTCTCACCAGGAATGTAGGACTGTCAGTGTCCCAGAGTTTCATAAAGCGCCTGTTTGACATAGTGGTATCACTCCTTGCGATAATCATTACCTCACCTATAATGCTGGTGATAGCTGTCGCGATAAAGTTCGAGGATAAGGGAAATGTGTTCTACAAACAGGAGAGATTGACAAAGGGCGGGAAAAAGTTTCTGATCTACAAGTTCCGCTCTATGAAAGCAGATTCAGAGAAGAACGGCAGCCGTCTCTATTCCTCGGATGATGACAGAGTGACAAAGACCGGGCGTGTCATCAGGAGACTCCACTTTGACGAGCTTCCCCAGCTCTTTAATATATTGAAGGGAGAAATGAGTGTGGTTGGTCCGAGACCGGAGAGGGATGATATCTGCGCGAAATACACCGGGATCATACCGGAGTTTCCATTCAGGTTAAAAATGAAGGCAGGGCTGACGGGCTACGCCCAGGTTTACGGCAAATACAATACCACACCCTATGACAAGCTGAAGCTGGATCTGATCTACATCGAGAATTATTCCTTCTGGCTGGATGTAAAGCTCTGTGTCTTCACGATAAAGATACTCTTTCAGAAGGAGAAATCTGAGGGGGTGGACGCCGGTCAGACCACAGCCTTGAATCCGGATATTTACAACAATTTCCCGTATTCCGAGAGTTATTATGACAAATGAGTGACGATAGAGAAACGATTACTGTGGTGATTCCGGCCTACAATTGTGAAGAGTATATCAGGACAGCCGTGATGTCCGTGCTGGATCAGGGAGAAAAGGTCAGGGTTCTTCTGATAGATGACGCGTCCCCCTCAGATGTGAGGACGCCGGTCTTTGACCTCATCGAAAACGGATCGGTGGAGTATTACCGTAACGAGACGAATCTCGGAGTGGCTGAGACGAGGAACAGAGGTATAGATTTGACGGAGTCGGATTATATCGCGTTTCTCGACGGAGATGATTTCTGGCTTCCGGGGAAGCTGAGGGATGAGAAACGCCTGATAAAGGAAAAGAACGCGCCTCTGGTATTTACCGCCAGAGAGCTCTACACGAAGGATGGCCTGTCAACCGGAAAGATAATCCCCGCGCCGGGGAAGATCGGGTTTGAAGAGCTTCTAAGATCAAACCGTATACCACTCGGGTCTGTCCTGATGAAAAGCAGTATCGCGAGGGAGTTTCACTTCACCAGATCGGATCTGCACGAGGATTACATCCTCATGCTTTCCGTGACAAAAAAATACGGCGAAGCCTACGGGATAGACGAGCCGTATCTGGCCTGCAGGCAGTCCCCCGACGGGAAGAGCAGGAATAAGATAAAGAGCGCGAAAATGCACTATAAGACCCTGCGATACATGGGTGTAAAGAGGGTGAAGGCCACAAGACTGATGGTGAGTTATACTTTGGCAGGCATCAAAAAATATGTGGGATGATTTGTTATGGGAAGAGGCTTCAAGGAGACCATAAAGACGGTGCTGCGGGAGATTATTCTGCCTGCTGCATATTCCCTTCACAAAAAAAAGCATAAAGACAGATTAGTGATATTTTCTGACTGCCACAATGAGTCCTGTCCCTACAGCATGAGATATCTCTATGATATGGCAAAAAAGACAAAGGGGATAGAGGTATGCGGGATATTTCACGACTATTCAAAGGGGAGTTTTTACTCTCTGAGATGCGCCCTGGATTTTATGAAGGTTTACGGAAGGGCAGCGGCAGTGGTGATCTGTGACAATCATCTGCCGGTGGCATCCGCAAAAAAGGACAGCGAAACCTTTGTGGTGCAGCTCTGGCATTCAGGGGGAGCTTTCAAAAAATTCGGATATGACAGCGAGATAAACATTCCATCCTCCTACAGGGGAGGCAACGTGTTTTCAAATTATGATCTGGTCACGGTTTCTGCTGAATACGCTATAGCTCCCTTCGTATCTGCCATGAGGCAGGACAGTGAAAAAGTCAGGGCCATTGGCACATCAAGGTCTGACTATATGTTTGACGAGGCATACAAAGAACGGATCAGAAAAAAGTTTTACGATGAAGATGAGAGCCGCCGCGGAAAAAAAATAATACTCTACGCACCAACTTTTCGCGGCAGCGCGGGAGACACTTACGAGAAGGGCTTTTCAGATATAGAAGAGGCGGCACGCGGGCTGGGAGGCGATTTTTGCGTGATAAAGAAGCCGCATCCCCACGACAGGCACCGCGACAGAAATGCCGACAGCGCATTGTCCTCCGAGGAGCTTTTGGTTGTTTGCGACCTGCTTATCACCGATTACTCATCGATCATTTATGATTACTCACTCCTGGGCGGGCCGATGCTCCTGTATGTGCCGGACTATGATGATTACTCGTTATCAAACGGCTTTTACGAGGACTTCGACTCCATTCCCGGGATACGTGTCTTTACAAAGGAAAGATTAAAGGATAGTATATATGAGGCTCTGAGCGGGAAGGCTGATGCAGCCGCTGCCATGATGAGCTTTGCTGACAGGACAATGGCTGCCTGTGATGGCACATCTAGCGAGAGAATACTCAATGAGATACTTGACAAGATTCTTTAAGGATTTAAGTAAATACAGCACCTATGTGGTCTGCAGCGCAAAAGCGAAGCTCGCTGCCGATGTTGCAGGCTCAAGGCTCAACTGGGTATGGTGGGTTTTGGAGCCGCTGTGCATGATGCTGGTGTACACCTTTGTCTTCGGAGTTATATTCACGGGGCGGGAGGAGAATTTCCCGCTGTTCATCTTTATAGGACTGACCTTGTGGAATTTCTTCAGCGGCAATGTAAAGGTATCGGTGCGCATAATACGCCGCAGCAAGAGCGTTATCACAAGGATCTATGTGCCGAAACTGATGCTGAATATCACGCAGCTTTTGGTCAGCGGCTTCAAGATGCTCATATCCTTCGGCATCATAATCATAATGATGATTTTTTTCAGGGTTGTGCCAACCGTTAATATCCTGTGGCTGATACCTGTCATGCTGCTTCTTGTCATGCTCTCCTTCGGCGTGATGTGCTTTTTTATGCATTTCGGGGTCTATGTGACGGATCTGGTAAACGCCACGGATATAATACTAAAGCTTATTTTTTATATGACGGGTATCTTTTTCGACATCACGCTGCGTGTCGGAAAGAGCTATCCTGAGCTTGCGGTGGTACTGTCAAAGGTCAACCCCATGGCTTTTATCCTTACCAGCGCCCGGACAGCGCTCCTTGGCGGCGGAATGCCGGATCTTCTCTGCCTGGGGATATGGTTTGTCATAGCCCTTTTGATAGATATTTTCGGTATTATATTGGTATACAAAAACGAGAACAGTTACGCAAAGGCGATCTGATATGGAGCAGACAAACGGTTTGTCGGAAGAATTAAATACAGAAGAAAAGAAAAGACGCGGGAGAGTTGCCATAACCCTCGAAGATGTGCATATCAGCTATGACATCAGAAACAGGGGCTCCATAAAGGGCTCGATAGGAAAGAAACACGAGAAAAAACGTTACTACGAGGCAGTAAAGGGGATTTCCCTGAAGATAAGGAGAGGGCAGATCGTCGGGATAATAGGATCCAACGGCGCCGGAAAATCCACGCTGCTTCGCGCTATAGCGGGCATATTTTCAGTCAATTCCGGAAAAATAGACCTGCATGGCAATTCCGTGTCTCTGATGGCCATAGGCGTGGGTTTCGAGAAAAATCTCACGGGCAGGGAGAATATCATGCTGTCCGGACTGCTTCTGGGCTTTACCAGGGAAAAGATCGAGAACGAGATGCAGCGCATCATAGATTTCTCCGAGTTGGGTGATTTTATCGACAGACCCGTGGCTTCCTATTCTTCAGGAATGTACTCAAAGCTGGCTTTTTCCATTACTGCTGTCCTGGAGACAGACATCCTGCTCATCGACGAGGTGCTCTCGGTGGGTGACAGACATTTCAAAAAAAAGAGCTACCGCAGGATGAAGAGGATGATCGAAAAGAAGCGCCACACGGTGCTCATCGTATCCCACTCGGATTCCACACTGAGGGATCTGTGCGATCATGTGCTCTGGCTCGACGACGGAAAGATGGTGATGTACGGTCCGGCGGATGAGGTGCTGGACAGTTACAATGCCTCCATGGAGGATGATGACGAGTGAGCTTCTTCAAATTTATATCTTTCAAGGTGCTGATGCCCTTGTTTTATGATCTCGGAAAATTAAAAAAATTAAAGGAGAAAAAAGTTGTATTCGTGGAGATTTCGGCTCCGGTCATGACGGACAGCTTTTCTTTGCTCTATGAGAAATTCTCGGGAGAATTTGACACAGAGGTTTCTTTTCTTCATAACGGGTCAGTCACGTCGGCAGCCTACTTAAAAAACTCCCTGAAGCTGCTTTTTCAGGTGGCTGACGCAAAATACGTATTTATAAACGAAGCCAGCAATGTGCTCTCTGCCGTAAGGCTTCGTGAGGGCTCCAGTGTGATACAGACCTGGCACGGCTGCGGTGCCTTCAAGAAATTCGGTTTTTCCACTGCTGAGCTCTCCTGGGGAGTGTCGCTTTCTGAGATGGAAAAATATCCCTATTACAAAAATCTCTCTCTGGTAACAGTATCTTCGCCGGAGTGCATAAAAGCCTACAAGGATGCAATGAGAGTTGATGAGGATATCATCAGACCCACAGGAGTCAGCAGGACGGACTATTATTTCAGAAAAAAATCCGATATCCTTGCAAAGAGACGTTTTGAGGAGCTGTTTCCCGAGGCGGGAGGTTACAAGGTTATATTGTTCGCGCCTACCTTCAGGGGAACACAGAAGGAGGCAGTGAGCGTGGAGCTGGACTATCGCAAGCTTAAAGGAGCCCTCTCGGACAGATTTGTTCTGGTGATAAAGGAACATCCTTTTGTGAGGGAGAAAGCCTGGATTCCGGAGGATTGCTACGGCTTCGCGAGAGATCTGACTGGAGAGATGTCCATTGAAGAACTGATGCTTCGGGCAGATATCTGTGTCACGGATTATTCCTCGCTCATATTTGAATACTCGCTGCTGCTGCGCCCAATGATCTTTTACGCTCCGGATCTGGAAAAGTACTATGACGAGAGGGGGTTCTATTACTCTTATGAAGAGCTGACGCCGGGACCGGTGACAAGGACGATGGATGAGCTCATAGCGGCGGTAAAAGATTTTGACAGAGGCTTTGACGAGAGGCAGGTAAAAGAGTTTCGCGACCGCTTCATGGGCTCCTGTGACGGGAATTCCACAGAGCGCATATATGACGCGGTTTTGAACTTGTAATTGTTTTTTTGATATGATAATCTTTGATACAAAAGTGCGTAAATAATTCGTACAGATCAGGAGATTAATGGAGGGATAAATATGGAAACTTTGAGATTGGCTGATGCTGTTTCATTTTCAGAGTACCCCGGAAGGGGTATTATTGTGGGCAGATCTTGTGATGGGGAGTACGCCATAGGCGCGTACTTTATCATGGGAAGATCCGCTAATTCCAGAAACAGGAGATTCGTCTCCGAGGGGGGGAAGATACGTACCGTTCCCTATGACGAGTCAAAGGTGGAGGATCCCTCGCTGATCATATATACCGCAGTCCGTTCCTACAGGGAGGACACCATAATCACAAACGGAGACCAGACCGACACCGTGTATGTGGGACTGGCCAGCGGAGTGTCATTTGAGCAGGTTCTCAGGACCAGGAGATTTGAACCCGACGGACCGAATTTTACTCCCAGGATATCGGCTGTCATCGAGAGGAGGGACGGAGATTTTTCTTACGCAATGTCCATCCTGAAGACTGACGAGAAAAATCCTCTTTCTGAAAACAGATATCTCTATACCTATGATCATCCCAGGAATGGGATCGGCCGTTTCATCCACACCTACGCGGCAAACGCTGATCCACTCCCCAGCTTTGAGGGTGAGCCGAAGATCGTGGAGCTTAAGGGAGGTATGGACGAGATCGCTGACACCATCTGGAATAACCTGAACGAAGACAACAGGATTTCCCTTGCGGTAAGATTTATAGATATCGCGTCAGGAGAATATACCGAAAAGATAATAAATAAATATGGTTATAGTGCAAAATGATTCCTACGGATTGTTCCGTGCTTCGCACTCCCACAATCCTCCCCAATATTCGCAT
>CALFUE010000081.1 GCA_937916345.1 uncultured bacterium | reverse complement strand
GTTATATGTATGACATTTACCGTCTCGCCCCCAAGCATCACCGAAATGACGCTGTCGCTGTCCAGTTGTCTTTTGTCATACAGCTCATTGTCCACATAAACCGATACCTCTCCACCTGTCTTTGCGGAGAGATGAATACAATAGAAAGCGACCCATGCCAGTATCAACAGTCCCGCGATCACGGCAACATCTAATTTTCCGAATTTTATTTCAGATCCCATCTCTTGTCTGCCTGCCCAGATAGTAAAATCCCTTGCACTCCGAAAGCTCCACCGGTACTATCCTCCCGATCAGTGACTCATCCCCGGGAAAATGCACGACGGAATTATTTGAAAGGCGCCCTGTAACTAAATTATCATCCTTCTCATTTCTCTGCTCCACCAGCACCTCCATCACCTTTCCGGTGAGCCTCTCTGCAGATTCAGCCGCACTGTTCTGCACTGCGGCAAGAAGTCTGTCGAAGCGGTCCTTTATCTCCTCGTCAGAGGCATTTTGAGGCAGCTTCGCGGCGGGCGTCCCCGTCCTCCTGGAATAGATGAATGTAAAGGCGCTGTCAAACCTGCTCTTTTCGACCACATCCATGGTCTCCAGAAAATCCTCCTCGGTCTCCCCCGGGAAGCCCACGATTATATCCGTGGTAATTGCTATGTCCGGCATCTTATTTCTCAGCGCGTCCACCAGATACAGGTATCTCTCCTTCGTGTAATGCCTGTTCATCTCCTTTAGTATCCTGTCACTCCCGGACTGCATGGGCAGGTGCATGTGGCGGCATATCTTTTTGCTCTTTGCCATAACATCGATCAGTTCCTCAGACATGTCCTTCGGGTGTGATGTCATGAATCTGATCCTCTTTAAGCCATCTATCTCGTCCACTCTGGCGAGAAGCCCGGCGAAATTTATCTCCTGCTTCAGTCCCTTTCCGTAGGAATTGACATTCTGCCCCAGAAGCATCACTTCTATTACACCGTCCGCCGCCTGAGCCTCTATCTCCCTGATTATATCGGAGGCCTCCCTGGATCTCTCGCGCCCGCGGACATAAGGGACTATGCAATAGGTACAGAAATTATCACAGCCAAACATTATGTTTATTCCGGTCTTGAAGGTGTATTTGCGCCGGCTCGGGAGATTCTCAACTATCTCCCTCCTGTCATCCCATATCTGCACATGAAAGGTGTCCGGCTCGTTCAATACCTGATACATCAGTTCCGCAAATTTATAAATATTGTGAGTCCCGAATACGAGATTAATAAAAGAGTATGATGTCTTTAATTTTTCGACCACATGTTCTTCCTGCATCATGCATCCGCAGAGAGCTATCATCTTTTCGGGATCCTTTTTCTTCATATTATAAAGTCCGCCGAGCCTGCCGTATATCTTGTTGTTCGCGTTCTCACGGACTGTACAGGTATTGTAGATCACGAGATCAGCATCCTCACTGTCCGTCATCTCAAAACCCATTTCCGACAATATTCCCACCAGCTTTTCAGAGTCTCTGGCATTCATCTGACATCCGAAATTGACCACACAGGCAGAAAGCTGTTTATTTCTTTTCGACAGCATATCCTTACATTTTTCAATGAATTCGTACTGTCTCTTTTGTTCATTCATCCTTATTCACCACTGATAAACAAAACGCCTAATGTTCCCGGTCCGCAGTGGCTCGATACCACACAGCCTGCCCTGGTCTCCAGAACCTCGCCGAATTTCCCGAGACCCTTCAGGTAATCTATAACTTCCGAGACGATTTTTTTGTCCACACCGGAATGTGTGACGAAAACACGGTCAGGTATGGCGCCCTTTATCTTTTCCTCCATATCCCTCACGTAGGCCATGACAACCCTTCCTAAATTTCCGCGATATTTCTTGTCCGGATGCATCACGCCGTCTGCAACGACTATAGAGGGGTGGAGCTTCAGTGCGCCCCCGAGCATCGCAGCGAGTCCCGAGCATCTGCCTCCCCTGTGCAGAAACACCAGCGTATCCACAACAAAGCTGGCTCTGACTCTCGGAATGATCTCCCTGATGCGAAGCAGTATATCCTTACAGGCGAGTCCTCTTTTTACGCACTCGCCGGCATCCGTTACCAAAAGACCGATACCTGTGGATAGATTTGCCGAATCGACTGTATGAAATCTTTTCGCCAGTCCAAACTCCTCAGCTATAGAGCGAATTATATTAAAGCATGACGACATCTCGGATGAAATTGTAAAACAGATGACCTCCTCCGCTTTTTTCAGGCATTTCTCTATAAAGCTCCTCGCCTCCTCCGGTGAGGGAGCAGCTGTCTTCGGAGTCATTCCGGTCTCATCGGACCACTTGTATATATCCTCCGGAGTCACATCCACCCCGTCGTGATAATCACCGTCACCCATACCAACATGGAGAGGAAGAATCTCTATTCCATACCTCTCTATCAACTCTTCTGATAAGTCGCTGGTCGAGTCTGCCGCAATCAATATTCTTTCCATTTCCTGTCTCTCCTGTCTGTATTGAAAATTTCAGTCTGAAATATCGTAATCCCTGGTTATCACCACACTGTAACCGGGGTAGATATCTTTAATCTTTTCGGCCACATCCGCGATGATCCTGCGAGAATCAGGAGCATCGAAATCGATGATCAGATCGAACTTTATGGTCTTATTCCCATCATCCAGATAAAATCCGTGGAGCTGGAGCACGTAATCAAATCCTCCCGCTATCTCTCTGATATCCGCGAGCATCTTCGCTGCATTATCGTTATTGGTATTTACCGAATAAACAGAAATACCGGTAAGCATAACTCCCGTTTCCTTATACACCTTTTCCGTGATATCCCTCTCAAGCCTGTCAGCCTGGTCCATCGTCATATAGTCCGGAACCTCGATATGCACGGAGCCGATCAAACTCTCCGGTCCATAGGAGTGGATCGTCAGATCATAGGCACCCGACACCTCCGGAAAGCTGCAGACTGTCTGCTTTACCTTTTTGGAGATATCGGCGTCGATCCTCGCACCCAGTATCTCTGAGATAGTGTCCTTTAACATATCGAAACCGCTCTTTACGATAACCACAGAGATGATGGCGCCCAGATACGCCTCCAGACTAACATTAAACCAAATATAGATAAATGCCGCCACCAGCGTCGAAAAAGAGATAATGGAGTCCATCATCGCGTCCGTGCCTGATGCGATGAGACTGTCAGACTTCACCTTTTTACCCCTTTTTTTTACATATATCCCCAGCAGTATCTTGACTACGACAGCAACCGCGATTATGGCAAGCCCCG
>CALFUE010000080.1 GCA_937916345.1 uncultured bacterium | reverse complement strand
TTCTGCCCACAGAACGTGGCGAGTGCCACACCCAGATTCTCTAAGGGGCAGATGACTTCAGGAAAACAGCATCACTCATAATATCCGAAATTCTTCAGCTGTATATCCGAATCCCGCCAATTCCGTCTGACCCTGACAAACAGCTTTAGGTATACTCTTCCCTCAACCAGCTTTTCTATATCCAGACGGGCGGCCGTTCCTATCTTTTTTATCATGGAGCCCTGCTTACCTATGACGATCCTCTTGTGAGAATCCCTCTCGCAGATGATGGAGGCCTCGATATCCGTCACATCGCTCTTTTTTCCGGCGGCAAAGCTCTCAATCTCCACCGCTATACCGTGGGGCACCTCGTCGCTCAGCTCATGCAGCGCCTTCTCTCTGATTATCTCTGCCGCAATAGC
The DNA here is from genome assembly GCA_937916345.1 of uncultured bacterium. Lineage (GTDB taxonomy): Bacteria > Bacillota > Clostridia > Lachnospirales > Lachnospiraceae > RGIG6904. The sequence goes on along the minus strand of CALFUE010000080.1, from coordinate 3,585 downwards.
CCGCACCGGCTCGTCCGTCAATGTGTCCTCGTCATAAAACATGGGACCGAAAGGCAGGCTTTTATATATGACCTCCATCAGTGTATCGACACCGTCGCCGTTCGCCGCAGACACCGGAACTATATCAGCAAATTCGCAGAGTCCCTTGAATCTGTCTATCTCTGATAGAGCCAGCTCTCTTCTTTCCAGCAGATCGGTCTTGTTCAGCGCCAGTATCACCGGACATTCCACATTTTTTATAAGGGACAGGATATGCATATCCATATCCTTTATGGGTGCTAAAACCTCCTCCATCCAAACAATGACATCCACTCCCTCCATGGCGTGCTCCGCGGCTTCCACCATATATTCACCCAGCTTGTTCTTTGCCTTGTGCATACCGGGGGTATCGAGAAAAACTATCTGTCCTCTCTCGTCTGTATATACGGTCCTGATCCGGCTTCTGGTGGTCTGGGGCTTCGGGGAGGTGATGGCGATCTTTTCCCCGATCATCCTGTTCATGATGGTGGACTTTCCCACATTCGGTCGTCCTATTATAGTAACAAATCCTGATTTCCTGTTATTCATATCACTTGACCAGCGGTCTAATCTCTCCGAAAAGTCCGCTGTTTTCCTTCAGCACATTCTCATTTCCCACCACGCATATAAATCCTGCATCGATAACCGCCTTTATAAGCGGAGCGAGCTTTCTGATATCCTCTGCAGTGACTGAGAGTATCTCATCTCTCTCCTTCTGGAGATCCTCCTCGGTATAGCCCGCCCTGTAGGCGGCAAAGGATCTCGCTCCTTTCATGTCGGGTGAGAGCGGAACATCGATGGATGATAAAGTACCTATCACAGCCTTTAATACATCTCTGTCATCAGCGTCATAGGAAGCCACGAAATCTGCGGCTTTCTCAAACACATCGTTCGTGCGGGTGAGGTTTGGATCCCTGTAGGATACGAAGTAGGAATCTCCGCTTCTCATAAATCCGCACATACATCCGTAAGCGCCCCCGAGAACTCTCACCTGTCCCCACAAATAATCGTACGAGAGTATGGTGCGAAGCACGGCAAGGGTTCCGGTGTAGGCAAAGCCTGCAGTCTTGAAATTTCCGGCTCTCGCGACATACATCACGTTTCCGGCGTCTGTCAGACCCTCGTTCTTTGCAGCCAGAGGAAGCTCTGTATTTTTTATCTCACGGCCGACATCCGGCAGCGCATCCGCGATGATGTGTATCGCGTCCAGCGCCTGCTTTTTTAACGCCTCGTCACAGGTAAGGGACACGCACATATTTTTGCTGTTGTATATCTTTTTTATGAGTTTGCAGGCTCTCTCCACATACCCATCGATCTTTTCGTCAAAGCTGTCAAGCAGCTCCGACAGGAAATCGTAGTTCTCAAGGCCTTCCATTATCTCATTAAACCTTGACAGCTGCGAAAAGTAAGATCTCGCCCGAAGAATCGCTGTCTGATGTCCCGCCGCGCTCATATCAGTCTTTTTACCTGTGACGGTGCGCGAAATCAGCTGACGCATCCTGTCCTTGTCCGAAAAATCGTACTCTGTCATCATCTCCTTTACAAGCTCAGCTCCCGGAACAAGATTATCCGGAAGAACCTTGAACCTGACAAAGGCTTTTATCTGTATCCCGCCGTTCTTCAGCTCGGATCCGGTGACACCGAAATCAATTCCTCCCAATCCCCAATCCCCAATCCCCAATCCCCATCCTATATTTTTTTCTATGGAAAGCTCGGAAAAAGTATGCTGTTTTGTACTGCAGCCACTCATGAATTTTTTTGCAAGTACAAAGGTAAACAGCTCCTCCTCGGTGATATCCTCCATATCAAACTGCATCTCGACATAGACTATCCCGTTGGTCTCAAAATCATGATATACCACATTGATGCCGCGATCCTCCACAGGTATATTTGACAGAGGCCTGATCTTCTTTTCCAGATCATCTCTTTCTAGTATAGGAAGGCACAACAAATCCTCAGGCGTATCGGGAGTCTCCTGATACTCATGCAATGATCTTGTCTCTTCTACCAGCGCTCTGCGATCTTCCTCAGACAGCCTGCTTTTATATTCCGAAAGCTTCCCTGCCAGGTCATTGCTCATCTTTGTGTTCAGTCCCTTACCCGGCGCTATCACAAGAGTCAGGGCATGGGGATTATCCAGGATATATTTATTTATAAGTCCCTCGAAATAACCCTCCTCAGCTTTCTTCTTTAAGTCCGGGAAATACTTTCCTATATCCAGTTCATCGAATACTCTGTCATCATCATAGAGCCAGGTCGAGAGTATATTCAGGCCGTAGATCAGCCCCTTGGGCGCCGAACCGAAATCCGCCTCCCTGTAATCGAACTCTTTACTGTTCAGGTTTGCGATGATGGCTTTTTTGTTTATACCCTCCTCGGAAGCTTTTTTTAATTCTCTCTTTACTATCTCGAGGAACTTTTCCTTATCGGTCTCATCAGCTCCCTTGACCATTATCTGGAACACGGGCTGAAGAAGAGAATCATCCACTCCTCCCGTGACTTCACTTCCCACACCCGCATCTAGCAGCGCCTGCTTTACCGGTGTTCCCGCCATTCCAACCATGACCTGAAACAGTGTGTCGAGAGCGATGAGCAGCTCCGTGTCGGAATCGAGAGCGGTATTGTAGGATATGTAGGTGCTTTTCTCTTCCTCATCCTCCTCTGAGATGCCGTAATGCTCGATCATCTCCCTTGGCGCGTCGAAGCTCTCCTGTCGCTTCACCTCTGAGCCAGGATCGATCCTGTCATATTTAGAAAGATATTCCCTGTCTATATAGTCCAGCCTCTTTGCTATATCGAGATCTCCGTAGAAATAGATATAGGAATTGGAAGGATGATAATGTGAATTGTAATAATTCAGATAATCCTCATATTTCAGATCCGGTATACATTTCGGATCACCGCCGGACTCAAAAGCATAGCCCGTATCCGGATAAAGCCCCGTGGTCACGAACCTGTCGTTTAAGCTGTCCGGATTTGAGTAGACTCCCTTCATCTCATTGTAGACAACTCCGTTTATAGTGAGCTCGCCATCCACTGAATCCAGTTCGTAATGCCATCCCTCCTGCTTGAATATCTCTTCGTATTTAGAGATGTTCGGATTAAAGACAGCGTCAAGATACACATCCATCAAATTGTCGTAATCCTTTTCATTGCAGCTTGCCACGGGATAAACCGTCTTGTCCGGATAGGTCATGGCGTTTAAGAATGTGTTGAGAGAACCCTTCGCAAGCTCAAGGAAGGGATCCTTCAGCGGGTACTTCTCCGAACCGCAGAGCACTGTATGCTCTATTATATGAGTAACTCCTGTAGAATCAGACACAGGAGTGCGGAATCCGATGTAGAATACCTTGTTCTCATCGTGATTCTCTATGGCGCAGACCTTCGCGCCGGTCTTTTTATGTATGAGATATGTTCCGTGAGATGCAATATCACCGAGCTCCTGCTCCTTTATCACCTCATAGGCTTCCAGTTCTGATAATTTCATAAAATTTTTTCTCCATTATTCTTTTTATGATACAAGGGTCAAAAGGTCCAAATTATGCGCTTGCGCAATAATTTGAGACT
>CALFUE010000079.1 GCA_937916345.1 uncultured bacterium | reverse complement strand
GAACAAATTTTCGGATTATTTAATAGATTGGAATTAACAGTTATGGATTTAAGTATGTTAAACGACAAGCAGCGTGAGGGGGTTGTTACTACGGAGGGACCTGTGCTTATTCTTGCAGGTGCCGGTTCCGGCAAGACCAGGGTGCTGGTGCACAGGGCAGCTCATCTCATATCCGACATGGGAGTAAAGCCTTATAATATTATGATGGTAACCTTTACCAACAAGGCAGCAAAGGAGATGCGCGAGAGGATAGAAAATTCCATCGACGCGGATACCGCGGGCATTTGGGTTGCCACCTTTCATTCTTCGTGTGTCCGGATACTGCGTCGTTATGCCGACAGGATCGGCTATGACAATTCCTTTACCATCTACGATACCGATGACACCCTTCGTGTCATGAAGGATGTGTGCAAGCGCCTGGAGATCGATACAAAGGTTTATAAAGAAAAGAGTTTTCTTAAGACCATTTCGAGCTGCAAGGACAGCCTGATCAGCGCGGATCTGTATCACCAGCAGTATGCTGCGGATTACGCATCGAGAAGGATATCATCCGTTTATTATGAGTACGAGAAGACACTGGCGAAAAACAATGCCATGGATTTCGACGATCTGATCGTAAACACGGTAAAGCTGCTAAAAAACGATCCCGAGGTCCTGAACTATTATCAGAACAGGTTTGAGTATGTGATGGTGGATGAGTACCAGGATACCAATGCGGCCCAGTTTGCGCTGATAAGGCTATTGAGCGGCGGAAAGAACAATCTCTGCGTGGTGGGTGACGACGACCAGTCTATTTATCGCTTCAGAGGAGCTGACATCACCAACATATTGAATTTTGAAAAATATTACGAAGATGCGGCGGTGGTGAGGCTCGAGCAGAATTACCGCTCAAAGGGGAATATATTAAAGGCTGCTTCCGCTGTAATTGACAATAATGCGGGTCGCCACAGGAAGACTTTGTGGACCGAGGACGAGGATGGCGAGCCGATAGCCTTCCACAGATTTGAGTCGGGCTTTGATGAGGCCCGCTTTGTGGCGGACAGCGTGAAGGAAAATGTGGGCAGGCTTGGCTCTTACAGGAGCTTTGCGGTGCTTTACCGCACCAATGCCCAGTCGAGAGCTTTTGAGGAGGCCTTCGTCCGGGCGAATATCCCCTATAAGGTGGTTGGCGGCGTCAATTTCTATGGCAGGCGTGAGATAAAGGATATCCTCGCTTATTTAAAGATACTGGTCAATCCCAGTGATGACCTTTCTGTCCAGAGGGTGATAAATATACCGAAGAGAGGCATAGGAGCCGCCACTGTCACGAAAATTTCCGCATTTGCCGCGGATGAGGATATCAGTTTTTTTGATGCCCTCGAAAGGATAGATTCCATTCCGGGGATAAAGGCGGCAGCGCAAAAGATCAAGGGATTTACCGATCTGATCTGCGATTTCAGAGGCAGGGCGGAATCGAGCGGGATAACCGGGCTGATTTCCTATATCCTCGATGTCACGGGCTATGAGAACAGCCTCAGGGACGAGGAGGGAGAGGATGCCGATAACAGGATAGAAAATATCTCGGAGCTGCTCTCGAAGGCCGGCGATTATATGGAGGAGTCGGAAGAGCCCACCCTTGCCGGATTTCTGGAGGAGGTCGCGCTGGTGGCTGACATCGATGATGTGGACGCAGAATCGGATTATGTGTTTTTGATGACACTGCACAGTGCAAAGGGTTTGGAGTTCCCTTATGTCTATATGGTGGGAATGGAGGATGGCCTGTTTCCCTCCATTATCTCCATAAGCAGCGATTCTCCGGCGGATGAGATCGAGGAGGAGCGCAGACTCTGCTATGTGGGAATGACCAGAGCGATGAAACGCCTTTTCATGACCTGTGCGAGAGTGAGGATGGTGAGAGGCGAGACCAGGTTCAACAAGGTTTCAAGATTTATAGGTGAGATACCCAAAAATATATTGGAGGAAGGGAAAATGGGACTGACTAAGGATCAATTGCAGGAGGAAAAACATTTCAAGGATACCAGTCACTCGATAAGGGCAAAGAATATGCTGAGGGAGAAGCCTGCCATTGACGCGCCGAAGCACTTCGGCAGCAAGAGCAGCCTCCCGGAACCTGAGTACGCCGAGGGAGACCGTGTCCGTCACATCAAGTTCGGCGAGGGCACGGTGAAGGGGATCACAAAGGGCGGCAAGGATTACGAGGTTACCGTGGAGTTTGACGGAGCGGGCGTAAAAAAGATGCTGTCGACCTTCGCAAAGCTGAAGAAAATATGATATTTTGTATTTTCTGTTGACGATAACCACAATATATTGTATTATGGAAATGTTCAACACTTTTAGACAAACGCCCGATAATCGGGCGTTCTGAAACGAGATAGGGTGGTTCCATGAAGATCATAAAAAGAAGCGGGGCAGAAGCTGATTTCGATATTTCAAAGATAATCGCAGCAGTTCAAAAGGCGAACGATTCCGTGCCTGAGGGCTTTCGGATGACTCCGCAGCAGATACTCGATATTTCCGACAATGTCAAAATAGAATGTGAAAGGCGCGAGCGTGCCGTGAGCGTAGAAGAGATTCAGGACATGGTTGAAGACCAGATCATGAACATACGCTTTTTTGGTGTTGCAAGAAATTATATTACGTATCGCTACAAGCGGGCTCTGGTGCGCAAATCAAATTCCACCGACGAGCAGATATTATCCCTGATCGAGTGCAATAATGAGGAGGTAAAGCAGGAAAACTCAAACAAAAATCCAACAGTAAATAGTGTTCAAAGAGATTATATGGCAGGACAAGTCAGCAAAGACCTAACCATGAGACTTTTGTTACCGGAAGAGATCGTGAAAGCCCATGAAGAAGGCGTGATCCATTTTCACGATTCCGATTATTATGCCCAAAGAGAGCACAATTGTGATCTGATAAATCTGGAGGACATGCTTCAGAACGGCACCGTCATT
>CALFUE010000078.1 GCA_937916345.1 uncultured bacterium | reverse complement strand
AAAACGGAATGGCCGGACCGTCGCGGCTGGGCCATTCCTGAGAATACAAATGAATTAAAAGACCTGCCCCATGCGGGGCGTGGTTTTTTTTTCCGTCGGTTGGACGGTCTTACTGCCTCTCCTCCTTGCGCCGTTTCCCGACAAGGTAGGCTCCGCCGAGGCATCCCAAGACGAGGATCTCGCCGCCTATGGGCGCATATTCTGCCAGCTGCGCTATAAACTCTATTTCCTCAGGCTTTGACCATGGTCTGCCCCAGCCCATCCTGTTTTTGCTCTCGCTGCCAAATGTCCCGAGATCGTCCTTAGAGCCGAATATCCCGTCGTCAAAGAGACCTGTGCGGTGATCCGCATCCACTCTCCTGTAGAGCGACCTGTAATAGTAAGGTCTGCGTGTCGCCAGAAATGTATATGGCAGATAACGACGAAGCGCATTCGTCAGCTGCGCCTGCCTGTCGGCGTCCACAAACTTTGACAGGTGCATCTCACCCCAGCTGCCCACGAAAAGCCCCTGAAAAACAAATATATTTTTGTCGTAAACAGATAAAAGCCTGCTCACCGAATCTATGTGGGAAAGCACGAGCCCAAAATCCGAGGGCTCGTTTTTTAAGCCATTGCCTTCGGTGTCATAGGCAAAGCGAAGGATGATATCCCGGTGCAGACGGCGCATTATCTCCATCAGTGACTTCAGGTTTGACAGCGCCTCATCGGAGAGTTCTTTTTCACGGTAGCCCGAGATATCCACAAAAATAAAAATAAGAGAAAAAGCGCTGCACCAGGAAAGCTGCTCCCTGTCAGGCTCAGTGTCGATATTCCAGGTATACATGCGGTACCACCCGCGGCATGGATTTTCCAGCGTCCTGTCCGTCTCGTAAAAATCCGGCATCAGAAACTGCGCAGTTTTCCCCGCCAGCTTTCGCAATTTCCCAAACATCTATTTCCTCTGCTTTTTTCTTCTGATATCTCTCTTATAAACCCTGATGCGCCACCATACTGTAATGAGGGACAGCGTCATCCTCATCATGTATAATACGGGTTTAAGCCCCGAGTGCATGGCTCTTCCCGAGACGCGGCTGTGCATCACGGCCGCTGTCTCCTCCACCCTGTAGCCCAGCAGCAGCATCTGCATCAGCATATTGGCGTCGGGATATCTGTCATCAAAATTACCATACTGGGAATAAAAACCGAACACATCATCTGTCATGGCCTGAAGCCCGCTGGTTGGGTCGTTTATCACCTTACCCGTGCCAAGCTTTATTATCCACGAAAAGAGTTTTACGGCAAAGCGCCTGATGCCGCTCATGTGGTATTCCCCCGCCCCGGGTACAAAGCGCGAGCCGATGACTATGTCGGCATCACCCACCCTGATACGATCGTAGAGAGCCATGATATTTGAGGTGTCATGCTGACCGTCCGCGTCCATCTGGATCAGATATTTATAGCCCAGAACCGTGGCATACTTGTAGCCCGTCCAGAGGGCGCAGCCGTAACCCATATTATATATCTGGTCAATGACTCTCACTCCCATGCCCTTTGCTATATAGGATGTGTCGTCGGTAGAGCCGTCGTTTATGATGAGAAGATCTGCCATATCGCGGAGTCCCTCGTCACTCATCTTTTCAAGCAGCGCTCCTATGTTTTTTGACTCATTATATGCAGGTATTATGATCAACAGATCTTTATGTTTCAGCAAGCTCATAAAGCGTCCTTAAATTTCCCTTTCCCTGATCGATACAACCCGCTGCCTTCCCCAGATCACAGGCCATTTCTTTATCTCTTATCAATTCCTCTGTCTTATCGGCTATATCTTTTTCATCCAGCTCACAGAACAGCGCCGTCTCATGATCCCTTCCCTGATCGATATTTCCGCTGACCCGGGAGAGCACCATTGGTTTTTCCAGTATCTGGGCTTCTCTCACTGCAATGCTCTTTCCCTCAAAGGCGGTGGCGTGCACATATATATCGGCCTCCCGCAGATATCCGTAAGGGTCGCTCACCAGTCCCATAAAGCGGACATTGTCCTCTATCCCCAGTTCCTTTACCTGCGCCTTTAGAAAGTCCATCTCGATGCCGTCACCCAGGAAGCACCAGATGAAATCGATCCCTCTCTGCTTTAACAGAGCCGCGGCATTTACGGAAAAACTCAGAGCTTTCTGCGGATAGAGCCTCGCCACGGTGAGAAGCTTAACGCGCTTCTCCCCGTTAAAAACGCCGGCGTCCGCACCTTCGGCTTTTCTTTTTACCCTTTCAGCATCAATAATATTTTCGAAGACAAATGTCTTTTTTTCGTATTCGGGATATATGGCGATAAAGCTGCTTTTCACTTCCTCCGACACACAGAATATCCTGTCCGTATCATCATATACACCGCCGTCGTAATTCCTGTCGTAGCCTGCTTTTCCGTAGTCCACATGGATGAAGGCGCAGGTTTTTTTTGCCCGTACTCTTGTTTTCATGTAATGGGGCGCGCCGCCCTCCACGAAGGCTACAGCCATATCGTATTCGGTACGTGTAAGCTCACCCGGAACCTCAGCCGCGTCGGAAAGAAATCTGCGGGAAAGCTTTCCCATGTCGAAATTTTTATTTTTTATCGCCGATATACCTGTGGAGAGGACATAGGGAATATCCCTTATGAATACGCCTTTTTTCAGCATCCTCGACATCAGCTCTTTCTTGAAGAGAATGAAGCCTTCCGCCGTGAGGCAGGAATAATCCTTCAGCTCAGAGTTTAATATATGAACTCTGCTGTCAAGATCGGACTTTAATTCTCCCTGTCCGGAGAGTACGAAAAGATCCGCTGAAAATCTCTCATAATCCAGGAGCGAGAGCACATCCACAAGAACCCTTTCGGCTCCGCCGAGGCTTAAGGTATTATTCAGAAACAGTATCTTCTTTTGCTTCAAAGTCTTCTATCTCTCTCGCGAGGCACTCTATGGTATATCCCATTACTGCCATATCCATACTCTGCTCTCTGTTTTGTCTGGTGAGATTACTGATCTGGCTGGTCATACCGTACATTCCCACCAGACCGACGATTGCTATGACCGAAATGGCGATGATCGAAGTATTCGAAAAATAATAGTTTATCTGATTGGGGGATATGAGAACGCCGGCGACGATCAGCACCAGACTCACGATGCACCACAATATGGTGTAGCTCTCGATCATCCTGCGCCTGGAGAGGGATGAGAGGGCGCGCAACAACAGTACCACACCCACCACGATCATCAGTATCCGTATGTAATCACCTGTGGACATAAATTTATGCTCCCTCCTCACTCACTTCCTCAAGTCTGCCCTGTTCCTTATTGTAGATCAGGTTTGAGGGCATCTTTTCCTCGCCTCTTGCCATAATATCACCCTGGCAGAAAATATGCCAGTCCAAATTCCTCTCCATCCACATCAGCCTGGTATAGCCAATGAGAAAGCCTACCATCGATCCGGCGAACACTCCTATTCCGTACCATATCTCACTCAGGCGCGTGGCAAATACCGACACGATGATCGTCACCGCCAGAAAGCTTCCGGCTGTTATGAAGGCGCCTGTATTATCGTTGAAGTAATACATCAGAATGATGGCGGCGTACATCACGAAGAGGACGAAATAGCCTGCCGCCATGCAGGGATAGATTCTCATAACGGTTCCGCCCATTCCAAACCTGGGGAGAATTACCACCGTAAACAGATATACCACCACAGTTATGATGAACTGTATCCTCACCAGCGAGAAGAGCTCGTCAGAAAGCGCGGTAAACATCCTGGCCTTTGCGTTGTCTATGTCGATACCGCGGCCGCCGATTGTCGCCTCGGAATAGTCCTTGTAGCGCCCCTGAAAATGGAGTTCTATCCGGGTGGTGAATATGACGGTGGCGGAGATATTCAGAAACATGGCGATACAGGTTGCCATGTCATAGGCTTCATAGCAATAGAAGCTTTTTGCCACGACTATTGCCTGTGGTGTGGTCCAGAAAACGAAGTTGTGGGCGTATAGCCCTAATGTATAAAACAGGTTTGTAAATACCAGCAGGATATATTTCCTGAAATACGCGAGGACTCTTTTGTAATCTTTGGAATTTCCCTGAAAGAACTGGTTCAGCAGTCCGTACTCTATCAAGACGATGAGGAGGAATCCCGCTGCCATTGAGATCAGCATGACAAAAGTGGTCTCAAGTGTCGTTACGGCGTGGAGCAGCAGTGACAGCAGCACCGCAAAGACCATTCCTATCAGATAGTAAAGGGATATTCTCTGGTAGGCCTTTAAGGCCTGCAGAAACAGCTGGGTGTAAAAGGCCAGCGTCAGTGTGGAAAAGCAGGCATAGCCGGCGAACACATACCAGATGTCCACGCCGCCTGCCATGTACTCATGGAGGCAGAAGGGTATGCCCACGAGAGCCGCCAGCGCCACATTTATGAAACCGCCGAAATTGTATGCCGCCATAATGTCATCCCAGCGCTCGTCGTATATGGCGTCCGACAGAAAGCGAGATATGACGGAGTTTACCGGAGCCTGGACGATCATGGCAAATATGAACACATAGAGTACGGTGCAAGCGTAGAGCTGTCTGATGGCGTAACCCAGCTTTGATACATCCAGCAGTATCTGCATGAGGATCACCGCCCCCATTACCAGACCTACGGGAGCTATGGTAAATATTATACTGTAGCCGAAGCCGGCTATTGTAGAGACGATGGAGCGCTTGCTGTACAATCGCTCCAGTTTTACTCCTATTCCTGCCATTTATTACACCTCTGCTCCGTTGGACGCGGGGCTTTCACAAGGAAACTCCGCCGCACTCTCGTACTGCTCCTCCACCTGCCTTGAGACCGGGGCGGACAGCTGTGTCAGATGCCCCAGCTCGCTGTAGAGCTTTTCATAGGTGATGTGCATATCAGCCAGACGGTATTTCTTCATCAGCCTCTTATACCCGTTTTCCCCGTAGGCCTCTCTTTTCAGCCTGTTTCGACCCAGCTCAACTATCGCCTGTGCGATCTCCTCCGCGTTCACCGGAGGGTGACGCGGATCGACCACCTATATGACGTCGCGGCGGTATGCTATCCCGCCTACGACAACACCGTCTTATATGCGAGATCCAAGGCCGACGCGGAGGCGCTGGTCAGGGAGGCGATGGAGGTCGCCAAGCGGCAGAGGATGGACAGGCTCCGCGAGATAGGCGCGGCGTACCTGAAAGGGGAAGACCCGACCACAACCAAGAAGGAGTGAAACCTTGAGAACCATCGAAGAACTAAGGGCGGCCATCGCCGCCAAGATGCAGCGCAAGGCCGAGCTCGAGGAATTGATCAGCGGACCCGAAGAGAGGCAGGAGCGGGATGAGACCAAGCTCACCGCCCTCGTCGAGGAAGCCAAGACCATAGTCCCCGAGATCAACCAGCTGCAGGCAGACCTCCGCTCCGCGCTTCAGGCGGAGGCGAGCCAGGCCTTCAAAGGGCTGAAAAACGAAACCGAAGCAAAACCCAATGAAAGGAAAGACACAATGACCACCAGAGAGAAACTCTCCCTCATGCTCGCATTTGCCGCCCGCAAGAAAGAGCTTGACACCAACATGGAGAATGCCGACGACCTCGCCGACTTCCTCCGCAGAAACCGCTTCATCGACCCACAACAGGAAAGCCGCGCCCTCGACACCAGATCGGAAGAG
>CALFUE010000077.1 GCA_937916345.1 uncultured bacterium | reverse complement strand
CGGATGAGGCGGCTCTGATGTTTATTGAGAGATCGGGGGGCTTTATCGCTGCTCCCAGCGCGAATATCTCCGGGCGCCCCTCCCCTACGAGACCGGAGCATGTGATAGAGGATATGTCGGGCAGGATCGACGCCATTATCTCCGGCGGTTCTTCGGACATTGGTGTCGAGTCTACTATAGTGGATCTGACGGGAGATGTGCCTGAGATATTAAGACCTGGATTTGTGACGCCGGAGATGATCGAGAAGGTGGCTGGAAGCGTTTGCATTGATCAGACTATCATATCGGATTCATCGGGAATGGCACCCAGGGCGCCGGGGATGAAATACAGACATTACGCCCCGAATGCGTCTCTTTCAATAGTAAAGGGCGAAAGGCAAAAGGTTGCGGAGCTGATAAACGAGAGGATCAGGCAGTCAAAGGGGCGGCGGGTCGCAGTGATGTGTGCCGGAGAGAATGCTGATCTCTATGAAAGCGTAGCTGTGAAGCCCCTGACGGGAAGTAAAGGCGTGGCGGATGCGGCAAAGGTGCTTTACGCCATACTTCGTGAGTGTGACGAGGAGGGAGTGGAGGAGATCTACTCCGAGAACTTTGACGACAGAGGGCTGGGGCTTGCCCTCATGAACAGACTGCTAAAGGCAGCGGGACATGTGGTTATAGAGGTTTGAGCTTATGGACAGGATCATTTTTGTGGACAGGGACGCGACGGTGCGGGCGCCCATGGCCTGCGGTATATTAAAGGAACTGTTGGGTGATGACGACAGCATAGAGGTTATGGCGAGGGGGATAGTCGTTCTTTTTCCCGAGCCCATAAACCAAAAGGCTGAGGCAGTATTGGCCTCAAATGGCATCCATCTGGAGGACTATGTGTCGGTGGCTCTCTCGCCGGAGGACATCAGGAAAGATACCGTCGTACTCCTGATAGAACCCTCCGACAGGGACAAGGCTATCTCTATGGTGGGTGATGAAAATGCCTTCAGGGTGCGCTCCCTCGGAGAGATATGCAATGAGGAACTGCCCATAATGGATCCCTACGGCGGCGTGGTAGGGACTTACGGGTTATGTTTTGAGACCTTGCAGAATACGATTCGAAAGCTGCTGGATATCATCTGGGCAGATACTGTTCTAATCCGTGAAATGGGTGAGACTACAGGAGAGGAGGAAAATATAAATGAGCGAGAAGAGGACTGACTATATCAGCTGGGACGAATACTTCATGGGAGTGGCAAAGCTTTCCGCACAGCGTTCCAAGGATCCGAACACCCAGGTGGGAGCCTGCATAGTCTCGGGTGACAATAAGATACTTTCCATGGGCTACAATGGGTTTCCTATAGGATGTTCAGATGACGAGTACCCATGGAGCAGGGTGGGAGATCCGTTGGATAACAAATATTTCTACACCACCCACAGTGAGCTGAATGCCATCCTCAACTACAGGGGAGGAGATCTGACGGGCAGCAAGATGTATGTGACTCTCTTTCCCTGCAACGAGTGCGCGAAGGCTATTATACAGAGCGGGATAAAGGAGATAATCTACGACTCGGACAAATACGCAGAGGAGGCTGCTACTATAGCTTCAAAGAGGATGCTCACCTCGGCGGGAATCAGCTTCAAGAAATATGAGGCATGTGGGCATGAAATCATGTTATCGCTATGAATTATTTTGTTTGAAGGGGATGCATCTGGTAAACTATTTAAGCCTTGCCAAACACATTTCTTTAATGTATAATATTGTAGATTATGAATCAAAAAGATAAATCGAGCGTCCTGTACGCCCTGACCCTTGTGTTTCAGTTCGGCATCAACATGCTGGTTCCCATATTTATGTGCACTCTCGTGGGCGTCCTGATCGCTCACTTCACGGGAGCGGACGGGATTGTGATCCCCCTGTTTTTTGTGGGAGCTCTTGCCGGCGGACGCAACATATACCTTCAGGCCAAAAGATTATATGAGAAACCTGCGGATGATAAAAAGGATCAGTAAACTGAATGAAGCGCTGCCGAATCTTTTGATCTCCATAGCGGGATACGGATTGATAGCGCTGGGGCTCGGGCTTATCTTTGCGCAGGACAAAAAAAGCTTCGCTATCGGGCTTGTCATCGGAATAGTCTGCGCAGTGTTCATGGCAGTTCACATGGCATTTACCATAGACGAGGCGGTGAGTCTCGGCAGTGCCAAAAGAGCGCAGGTAAAATCTGTTGCGGGCTCGGTATTCAGATACGCGGTAGTCTTTATGGCGTTGGCAACCACGGCATATTTCAATATCGGAGATCTACCGGCGGCTTTTATAGGGGTTTTCGCCCTAAAAGTAGCTGCCTACGTACAGCCCCTGGTTTCAAAGCTTGATTTACGATTACGGAGGAGGTGAGAGATTGGATACATCGCTTTTGATGGCGCAGGCTGCTGAAAGCAGCGAGCCCGAAGTGGATTTCATGATCCACGGCCTGTTCTCCTATGAGCTCTTCGGACAGACAGTCTGGATAACAACTTCTCATGTTTGTATTCTTATAGTACTTCTCATTTTGATAGGTTTCGCCATAGCTGCAAATATTACCATGAAGCATGCAAAGGAGATTCCCGGCGGATTCCAGAATATTATCGAGCTCATCGTCGAGATGCTTGACGGCATGGTAAAGAGCAGTATGGGCAAGAACGCGGCGTCCTTCGCAAACTATGTGGGAACTATTTTTCTGTTTATATTGCTGAGCAATATCTCGGGAATTTTGGGACTGCGTCCCCCTACAGCGGACTATGGCACCACTTTTGCCCTGGCGATCATGACCTTTTCCATCATAACGTTCCAAAAGTTTAAGCATCAGCATGTAAAAGGAGTGCTAAAAGGATTGTGTGATCCCTGGGTATTCTGGGCTCCAATCAATCTCATCGGAGATCTGGCAGTGCCTGTGTCAATGAGCCTTCGTCTCTTCGCGAATGTGCTCTCGGGAGTGGTGATTGAGACCTTGGTCTATACGCTTTTGGCGAAGATCGCATATTTTTGGCCGGCCGCGCTGCATGTTTACTTCGATCTGTTCTCGGGGGCGATACAGACGTATGTATTCTGTATGCTGACCATGAATTATGTGAATCAGGCCATCGAAGATGGAGAATATTGACCTTGACATCATAATATGATATCAGGGTCAAAAGTCCGAACCCACTTCGTGCTTGCACGAAAGTGGGGGAGAGACTTTATGACCCGCCCCACATGGAGCACGAAGTGGGGCGTAAGGCCCACGAGAGTGCGGAATGTGGGAGGAGTGTGGGAGCACGAAGTGCGAAACACTCCGGATATCAGGTTTTGACCTTGACATCATAATATACAGGAGTCAGATATAAAGTTGTAATTTATAGAGGAGGACTTAAAAATGGAAGGAATTTCAGGAACAGATTTCATCTTGGGATGCTCTGCGATCGGAGCCGGTCTTGCGGTCATCGCAGGTATCGGACCCGGTGTAGGACAGGGTATTGCAGCTGGTCACGGCGCATCAGCCGTAGGCAGAAACCCGGGAGCAAAGGGAGATGTTATGTCTACCATGCTTCTCGGTCAGGCCGTTGCAGAGACAACAGGTCTCTACGGACTGGTCGTAGCACTCTTGCTTCTGTTCGTTAAGCCTTTAGTTCCCTAAAGGTTGTGAGGGATTCTAAAGGATTGAGGAGATAGTTTATGGAAAGACTGTTCGATTTGGACATGCAGCTCATAAATGACGCTGTGCTTCTGGCATGTGCGGTATTTTTGCTGTTTCTCCTGCTCTCATATCTGCTCTTTAATCCTGTCAGGAAGATGCTCACCGACAGACAGGAAAAGATTAAGAATGATATCGAGAATGCAGAGACGGACAAAGCTGATGCTGCGATCCTTAAGGCAGAGTACGAAAAGCGGCTCTCTGAGGTTGAAAAGGAAGCTGAGGGTATCCTCTCCGAGGCCAGGAAAAAAGCAATTGCAAACGAGGGAAGGATTGTAGCTGAGGCAAAGGAAGAGGCAAACCGCATCATCGAGGCTGCCAGAAGGGAATCCGAGCTGGAGAAGCGCCGCGCTGCCGACGAGGTAAAGCAGGAAATGATTAAGGTAGCTTCACTTATGGCTGCAAAAGTTATTGAGAGACAGGTTGATACTACCATTCAGCAGGAGCTGGTGGAGGAGACACTTAGAGGATTAGGTGATACCACATGGCAAAGCTAGTATCAAAAACCTATGGAGATGCCCTCTTTGACCTCGCGGTGGAAAAGAATACCGTGGACGAGCTGATGTCGCAGACAAAGGTCGTCACGGACGCTTTGGATGGGAATCCTGAAATGATCAGGTTGCTCAATTCCCCAAAGATCACCACCGAGGACAAGCAGGAGGTTCTCGAAAAGATATTCAAGGGCAGGGTTTCTGACGAGCTGACCGGGCTTTTTGCTATGTTGCTGGAGAAATCCCACATAGGTGAGATGAAGTCTGTGTTGGAACATTTTTCTGACCGCTGCAGGGAGTACAAGCATATCGGAAAGGCTACCGTCACATCCGCAATGGAACTGGAAGGCGCCCAGAAGACAGATATAGAAAAGAAGCTCATAGCCACCACCGGCTATGAGAGCTTTGAGATAGATTATTTGGTGGATCCCTCACTGATAGGGGGTGTAGTCATAAGAGTGGGTGATCGGGTGTGTGACGGCAGCCTGAGAAGCCGCCTCGACAGACTGACAAGAGAATTGTCAGAAACACAGATTTGAGAAAGTAGGTGAAAGAGCTCCATGAATTTGAAACCAGAGGAGATCAGCTCGGTAATAAAGCAGCAGATCGAGAGATATGCAGGGGAGCTGGAAGTTTCCGATGTGGGCACTGTCATACAGGTGGCTGACGGAATAGCCAGGATCCATGGGCTTGACAAGGCTCAGATGAACGAACTGTTAGAGTTCCCGGGGGAGGTATACGGAATGGTACTGAACCTGGAGGAAGACAATGTGGGTGCAGTTCTTCTCGGAAACACCCGAAATGTCAGCGAGGGCGACACGGTAAAGACTACCGGGCGCGTGGTTGAGGTTCCTGTGGGTAACGAGATGCTGGGCAGAGTAGTAAATGCTCTGGGACAGCCTATCGATGGCAAAGGACCCATTAATTCCACAAAATTCAGACCGATCGAGCGTGTGGCCAGCGGCGTCATCTCCAGAAAATCCGTTGATACGCCTCTTCAGACAGGTATCAAGGCTATCGATTCCATGATCCCTATAGGCCGTGGACAGCGCGAGCTGATCATCGGCGACCGCCAGACCGGAAAGACGGCCATTGCTATCGACACCATCATCAATCAGAAGAATGAGAATGTTAAATGTATATATGTGGCCATCGGACAGAAGGCTTCTACGGTTGCTTCCATTGTAAACACCCTGGAGGAATTCGGCGCCATGAGCTACACCACCGTGGTCGCATCCAGTGCCAGCGAGCTGGCGCCGCTGCAATATATAGCTCCCTATGCGGGTTGTGCAATCGGTGAGGAGTGGATGGAAAACGGCGAGGATGTTCTCATCATCTATGATGACCTGAGTAAGCATGCTACGGCATACCGCACACTCTCGTTGCTGCTGAGGAGACCACCGGGGCGGGAGGCTTATCCCGGAGATGTGTTCTATCTCCATTCCAGACTTCTGGAGAGAGCTGCGAGACTTTCCGACGCGCTGGGCGGAGGATCTCTCACTGCGCTTCCCATCATTGAGACTCAGGCAGGCGATGTATCTGCTTACATACCGACGAATGTCATCTCTATCACGGACGGTCAGATCTATCTGGAGACAGAGATGTTCAATGCGGGTCTTCGTCCCGCTATAAATGCGGGTTTGTCTGTATCCCGAGTCGGCGGATCGGCGCAGATTAAGGCCATGAAAAAGATTGCCGCCCCCATTCGTGTGGAGCTGGCGCAGTACAGAGAGCTTGCGAGCTTCGCGCAGTTCGGGTCCGAGTTGGATCAGGACACCACCGAGAAGCTTTCACAGGGCGAGCGCATCACCCAGATGCTGAAGCAACCCCAGTACAAGCCTATGGCCGTTGAAAAGCAGATTGTGATAATTTACGCTGCTACCCAGAAATTCCTGCTGGATATACCGGCAGATGAGGTTGGACGATTCGAGGACGAGCTTCTGGAGTTCGTGGAGACGAAGCAGCCTGAGATCCTCGAGTCCATCAGAACTTCAAAGGTTCTCGATGAAGAGCATGAGCAGCTCCTCAGAAAGACCATCGAGGATTGCAAGAAACAGTTCAAGTGAGAATTTTTACCAAGGGCGGTGATTAAGACATGGCCTCAATGAGAGACATAAAGAGACGAAGAGTCAGCATACAGTCCACACAGCAGATTACCAAGGCGATGAAACTGGTTTCCACCGTAAAGCTTCAAAAGGCCAGGGTACATGCCGAGGCCACGGATCCCTACTTCCGTCATATGTATGACACGGTGAGATCTATTCTCGCCCGCTCCGGCAGTCTCGATCATCCCTATCTTCAAAAGGGAGCATCCGACACGATAGCTGTTATTGTTATCACCTCAAACAGAGGACTAGCAGGCGGCTACAACTCAAATGTGGTAAAGCTCATCACCAATCATCCGGATCAGTTTCCGAAGGATCAGGTAGAGCTCTATTGCGTGGGTTCAAAGGGAAGGGATTCTCTGGAGCGATTCGGCTATGATATCGCGGGATTTAATGCGGATGCCGTGGAGGAGCCGGATTATATGACGGCCGCCCCCATTATAAAAAAAGTTTTGGATCGTTTCGAGGCGGGCGAGATCGGCGAGATCTACCTGGCCTACACACATTTCAAAAATACTGTCACACAGGTGCCGGAGATGATGAAGCTCCTGCCCCTTGAGTTTGACGAGGGTGAGATAGCACCTGAGGAGGCCAATCTTATAATGAATTATGAGCCTACGGACACAGAGGCTCTGGACATGATCATTCCGAAGTATGTAGCGTCTATTTTCTACGGGGCGTTGGTGGAGGCAAAGGCTTCCGAGAACGGAGCCCGTATGCAGGCCATGGATTCAGCTACAAACAATGCTGAGGAGATCATTTCCGATCTTTCACTCAAATACAACAGAGCCCGTCAGGGATCGATAACCCAGGAGCTGACGGAGATCATCGCAGGCGCAGAGGCGCTGGCTTAATCGAAAAAGGAGAAAGAGATATATGTCAGAGAACAAGGGTAGGATCACACAGATTATCGGAGCGGTCCTGGATATCAAATTTTCTGAAGGTCATGTCCCCGGCATAAACGAAGCAATAGACATAAAGAGGGAGGATGGCTCCCGACTCGTGGCAGAGGTTGCTTCTCATCTGGGAGACGACACCGTGAAATGTATAGCAATGGGTCCTACAGACGGTCTCGTGAGAGGTATGGAGGCCATTGCTACAGGGGGTCCTATCTCGGTTCCCGTCGGCGAGAATACGCTGGGAAGGATATTCAATGTGCTGGGTGAGCCCATAGATGAGCAGCCTGCACCCACAGATGTGGAGTATATGCCTATCCACAGGCCAGCTCCCACATTCGAAGAGCAGTCCACCTCATCCGAGATACTTGAGACAGGTATCAAGGTCGTCGATTTGCTCTGCCCTTATCAGAAAGGTGGAAAGATCGGACTCTTCGGAGGTGCAGGAGTAGGAAAGACGGTGCTCATACAGGAGTTGATCCACAATATAGCTACAGAGCACGGTGGATATTCTGTGTTCACTGGTGTAGGAGAGCGTACACGTGAGGGAAATGATCTCTACTACGAGATGAAGGAATCCGGCGTTATCGACAAGACTACCATGGTGTTCGGTCAGATGAACGAGCCCCCCGGAGCCCGTATGAGAGTCGGACTTACGGGGCTGACCATGGCAGAGTACTTCAGAGACAAGGGTGGAAAGGATGTGCTCCTTTTCATTGACAATATTTTCCGTTTCACACAGGCAGGCTCAGAGGTTTCGGCGCTTCTCGGCCGTGTACCTTCAGCCGTGGGTTATCAGCCCACTCTTGCGACAGAGATGGGAGCTCTCCAGGAGCGCATCACCTCTACGAAGAATGGCTCCATCACCTCCGTTCAGGCGGTTTATGTGCCTGCGGACGATCTGACGGATCCGGCGCCCGCCACCACATTTGCCCATCTGGATGCCACGACGGTGCTGGAGCGTTCCATCGCGGAGCTGGGAATCTATCCGGCAGTGGATCCGCTGGCTTCCACATCCCGCATCCTCGATCCGAGAATTGTCGGACAGGAGCACTTCGAGGTTGCCAGAGGAGTACAGGCTATACTTCAGAAGTACAAGGAGCTTCAGGATATCATCGCCATCCTCGGTATGGATGAACTGGGTGAAGATGATAAGCTCACGGTCAACAGAGCGAGAAAGATCCAGAGATTCTTGTCGCAGCCTTTCTTTGTGGCAGGACAGTTCACCGGACTGGAGGGAAAGTATGTGCCCATCTCCGAGACAATCAGAGGCTTCAAGGAGATCATCGAAGGAAAGCTGGACGATGTTCCCGAGGGACATTTCCTCAATGTCGGTTCGATCGATGAAGTTCGCGCTAAGGTAAGATGATATGGCAGATGAAAGCAGAAATTTCGATGTAGAGATCATCACCCCTGACAGGATCTTTTATCAGGGTCAGGCCGAGATGATCGAATTTAATACCACAGAGGGTGAGATAGGTGTCTATAAAAACCACATCCCATTGACTACCGTTCTCTCCCCCGGTATTGTCACCATCACAATCCACGGGGGCGAGGAGCAGAAGAGAAAAGCTGCGGTACATACGGGTTTTGCCGAGATTTTGGGCGACAAGGTTACGATACTCGCGGAGATGGCGGAATGGCCTGACGAGATTGACGTAGACAGAGCAAAGGCCGCCATGGAGAGGGCGAAGAAGCGTCTGGCAGATAAGCGACCCGAAACGGACATTATGAGAGCGGAACTCGCGCTTCAGAAATCACTGGTTCGAATAAACATAAAGGGGTAGTATTCAGGGGGGTCCGAAGGTGACGCCCCTTTTTCTGCATAAAATCATGCTATTACTTAAGTTTGAAAGGAGTGATGAGGATATAAAATGAGTGCACAGGACAGACTTGAAAGAGTATTGAGAGATATGCATGTGCTGATCTCAAAGTCGGAGAGTTATAACGGAGACAGAATAATCGTCAGCAAGACGGAGATCTTTGCCTTGATAGACCGGTTGAACGCCAGCATTTACGAGATCATGGACGAGTATGAGCTGACGAAGCAGTCCAGAGACAGGGCTCAGCGCGAGGCGAAAAAGCAGGCTGACAAGGTGCTCCTGGATGCTCAGCGCAAGGCAGAGGATGTGTACGCGGCCTCCATCATGTATACCGATGAGGCATTGACGCACCTGCAGACCATACTGAACGAGGCATCCGAAGAGATAGAAGGAGTGCATCACCGGCTGGTGGATGACATGGATCAGCGCCGCAAGATCATAAAGGATAATCAGCTGGAATTAAAGAGTCAGCTCCAGAATCTGGTGGACACCAGTAAGTATCTGATGCTCATCGAGGAGAGAAATAAGGAAATCCAGAGGGAGAAGGATCTGTACAAGACAAAATTCGGCGGACAGAACGAGAGAGCACAATTCGCGGATGTTAAAACAGAAATTAAGATAAACAAAGAATACTTTAAGGAACATGGTTTAGAAGTTCCAGAGGAGGACGACAAGAAGAAGGATAAGGAAGGGAACAAAGCGTCGGATGCCATACCCGGCAGAGAAACAGAAGATACTTCCGAGGAAGCTGATGATGATATGGTAGAGACTGTCTTCAGTGAGGAGGAGTTGGCACGTATGTCCGAGGAGCTGGACAGAGAGTTTGAGGAGCAGGAGCTGGAAAAAGGAAAAAAGCCGAAAAAAAGCTTTTCACTGTTCAAAAAATAGATGAGGAGAAGAGACATGAAACTGTACGACAGCGGAGTAGTGATATCCGGAGACACCATAATCGAGGCATCTGAAGGAGACAGGGAAAAGACCATTGCCTATGGTATCTTGAAGTCACATAATATATCTGATTCCATGACCGATTTGAGGATAAAATTTGACAAGCTGATCAGCCATGATATAACCTTTGTGGGAATAATACAGACGGCCAGAGCTTCGGGTCTCGAGAAATTTCCGATACCCTATGTGCTGACGAACTGCCATAACTCTCTTTGCGCAGTGGGCGGTACGATAAACGAGGATGACCATATGTTTGGTCTCTCCTGTGCAAAGCATTACGGCGGAGTCTATGTGCCCCCTCATCAGGCGGTTATCCATCAGTATGCCAGAGAGATGATGGCAGAGTGCGGCGCCATGATCCTGGGCTCGGATTCCCACACCAGATATGGCGCTCTTGGAACCATGGCCGTGGGAGAGGGCGGACCCGAACTGGTAAAGCAGCTCCTGTCACAGACCTACGACATCAACATGCCGGGCGTAGTGGCGGTTTATCTCAAGGGCGAGCTGCAGAAGGGCGTTGGTCCGCAGGATGTGGCAATCGCGCTCATCGGAGCGGTTTTCGAGAAGGGTTATGTCAAGAACAAGGTCATGGAGTTTGTCGGTCCCGGAGTGAAGAATCTCTCTGTGGACGAGAGGATCGGCATTGATGTTATGACCACGGAGACCACCTGCCTTTCATCGGTATGGGCTACTGACGGAAGGGTTGAGGAGTGGTACGATATACATGGCAGAAAGGAATGTTACAAGGAGCTCGCGGCGGAAAGCGGCGCTTACTACGATGGCTGCATCGAGATAGACCTTTCGGAGATAAAGCCGATGATCGCAATGCCCTTCCACCCAAGCCATGCCTACGCCATAGAGGATGTGAAGAGAAATCTCCTTGATGTCTTAGATGAGTGCGAAAAGCGCGCAAAGGTAAGCTTTGGCGATGATGTGAACTTCGACCTGAAGAGCAAGGTGAGAGACGGAAAGCTCTATGTGGACCAGGGTATAATAGCGGGCTGCGCCGGTGGTGGATTCGAGAATCTCTGCGCCGCAGCGGATATCCTGGACGGTAGGAGCATCGGAAATAATGAGTTCACGCTGAGTGTGTACCCGGCGTCTATGCCCATATATATGGAGCTGGTGAAGAATGGCGAAGCAGTAAAGCTTATCGGAGCCGGAGCGGTAATAAAAACGGCGTTTTGCGGCCCCTGCTTCGGAGCGGGAGACACGCCCTCAAACAACGGCTTATCCATCAGACATTCCACCAGAAATTTCCCTAACAGAGAGGGCTCAAAGGTTCAGAACGGGCAGGTGGCGTCAGTCGCTCTGATGGATGCCAGATCCATAGCCGCAACAGCCGCAAACCAGGGTTTCCTCACCGCAGCAACCGAGCTGGACTGTGAGATCAAGGGTTACAAATATTTCTTTGACAGCAGCATATATGCTGCAAGAGTCTTTGACTCAAAGGGGGTGGCGGACGAGAGCGCGCCCGTAGTGCTGGGTCCAAATATCAAAGACTGGCCTGCAATGAGCCCGTTGACAGAGAATCTGCTGCTCAAAGTGGTGGCTGAGATCCATGACCCCGTGACCACCACTGATGAGCTCATACCCTCGGGAGAGACCTCGTCATATCGCTCGAACCCTTTAGGGTTGGCGGAGTTTACACTCTCCAGAAAAGTGCCTGAATATGTATCCAGGGCAAAGGAGGTACAGGCTGCTGAGAATGAGCGCCTCGTAGGCAGAAAGCCCTGCAAGGCACTAAAAGAGCTGGGTAATGTGATGCCCGCTATAAAGGAGAAATTTCCCGATGCAAACCATGAGAATTTCGGCATCGGCTCAGTCATATTCGCTGAGAAGCCAGGAGACGGCTCGGCTAGAGAGCAGGCAGCTTCCTGTCAGAAGGTGCTGGGAGGCTGGGCGAATATCGCCAGAGAGTACGCCACCAAGCGCTACAGGAGTAACCTGATAAACTGGGGCATGCTACCCCTTATCATCGAGGGGGATCTGCCCTTTGCCCTGATGGATTACATCTGGCTGCCTGGCATCAGAGCCGCTGTGGAGAACAAGGAGGATAGGATAAAGGCCTTTGCTGTCCACGGCGGAGCATTGAGGGAGTTTGAGATGACCCTCGGTGCACTGACGGACGAGGAGAGACAGATAATCCTCAAGGGTTGTCTAATCAATTATAACAGGAGATAATTTTTTTAATGGATCTCGAGGATAAGCAAAACAATCATGAATATAAACCCTGGTGGGGATGGACAGTAATGAAGAAGCATCTGCCCATCGCCCTTCTTGTTCTGTTCACATTTACAGCCGGTATTTTCATCGTCTTTCTGCTTTTCAGATCGAGCGATATCGCGGATTTCTTTACAAAGCTTTTTACCGCGCTGCGCCCCGTTTTTGTTGGGTTGATCTGGGGCTATCTGCTGAATCCTGTGATGCGGCGGATAGAATACTTCTTTGACAGGATATTTCTGCCGAGGACACTGAACTATCAAAAGACCTTTGGGAGAGTGAGGATGCTCTCTGCAGTAGTGACCGTTCTGATCAGTGTGGTTTTTATCGTGCTGATCTGTGTAATGCTGGTTCCCGCCATTGTTACCAGCGGTAAGACATTTGTGGACAATTTTTATGTCAATGTGGACAGCCTCATTACCTGGCTGCGAGGCTTTGACATCATCAGAAACACTATACCCTCGGATGTGGACACCGCGATAAAGACAGGCGGAGGCACCATTGTGGAGTGGTTAAAGACCTATGTCTTCGACGAGGTTGGTAAGTATGCCGCAACCCTGACCGGAAGTGTTTTTGGTGTGATAAAGGTGGTGGTGGATTTCCTGATCGGTATAATTGTGGCCATCTATGTACTCAACGAAAAGAACAGGTTTGAGGGTCAGGCGAAAAAAATTATATACGCCGCAATGCCCGTAAGGCCTGCGAATTTGGTAGTAGAGATACTCCACAAGTGTAACGAGATATTCAGCGGTTTTATCGTGGGAAAGGTGATAGATTCCGTCATGATCGGGTTGATCTGTTTCGTGGTATGCTCTATAGTCCGCATGCCCTACACGCCGATAGTGAGCGTGGTCGTGGGTGTGACAAATATCATACCCTTCTTCGGGCCTTTCATAGGCGCTATACCGAGCTTTATACTGATCGTTTTCACTGATCCACTTTATGGCCTCTATTTTCTGATATTCATACTGGTGCTCCAGCAGATTGACGGAAATATCATAGGACCAAAGATTTTAGGCGATTCCACGGGACTTTCATCCTTTTGGGTTATCACCTCGATACTGGGGGGCGGCTCCATGTTCGGATTTATAGGAATGCTGTTCGGAGTGCCGGTCTTTGCCTCGATATACTACATAGTTAAGAGAATAGTGGACTATCATATTAGCGAGAAGGATCTGAAGGTTTCTTCTCTGGAATTTACCTATGTGGAGCAGGTGGATCAGGAGACCGGCGCCTTCGTCTATGACGAGAAGAGAAGGAAACGTGAAGAGGAGCTGATGAACTGCGTCGGTCGTAAGAGGCGCTTTCAGAAGAAAGCATCCCAAAAAAGAAAGCCCAAAAGTTGACACTGAAAATCAAATATAATAGAATTATATGGATTAGATTTTTAGTTTCAGAGGTGTCATGTTGGACAGATATGAGTATAAGCTGAAATTTGATGAGATGAAGACTCTGGTTGCTGAGGGAAAGTACGAATCGGCGATCCAGATAGCCGACACCGTCAATTGGAAGAAAGTAAGCAATATGGGCGCCCTCATGCTGGCGGCCGAGGTTTATGAGCAGGCTGACAGATTTGACGAGAGTATAGACCTGCTGCTGCTGGCTTATGACAGATCACCCATCGGCAAAAAAGTGGTTTACAAGCTTGCAGAGATAGCAGTCAAGACAGGCAATATCGATTCGGCTATGGATTACTACAGGGAGTTTGTGGAGATTGCGCCTCACGACACCGATAAATACATCTTGGCGCTTCAGATATCACGAGCCAGGGGTGAGTCTATAAATTCTCAGATCAGAATACTCGAGGAATTAAAAGAACAGGAATATACAGAGGAGTGGAGCTACGAGCTGGCCTATCTCTACCACAAGGCCGGAGAGGTCACGAAGTGCGTAAAGGCTTGCGACGAGCTGATATTGTGGTTCGGAGATGGTGAGTATGTGGAGAAGGCTCTCGAGCTGAAGCTCATGTACCAGCCCCTGAAGCCGGAGCAGGAGGCTAAATACAAGGCCTTAAAGGAAAAGAAGGACGGAATAAAGGAACTTGCAGCTCCGAAGCAAATAGATAAATCTAAATTTGACACTGGAAACCTCCAGGGAGAGATCGTAAAGAATACCCTCTCCATCATGAATGCCAAGGAACCTGAGGAGGTGGATCGCTCCAGAACTTCCATTAAAAAACTGGTTGATGATATTCCTTATCTCTCGAGGGCAGTGGATGAGTTTAAGCTCCCGAAGAAAGAGGAGATATATATAGAGAGCGACAAAGAGATCGATGACCGAATGAAAGTCAATTTCGAGGAGCTGCTCAAAGAGGAGAGTGACGGACAGATAGCACTGGATATGCCGGCTTCTTCTGGCGGAGTCCCCCAGATCACAGGACAGCTCAATATCGAGGACATCATGGCTGAGTGGCAGCACACCAAAAATGCCGCAGAAAAGGCTATGGCCATCGCCGAGAGTGAGAAATTATCGGCTGCAAAGCAGCGCGCTATGGTCGAGGTGGGCGAGCTGGTGGACAAGCTGGCAAACATAGTACCTGAGGCTATCAATGTCGATGAGATGCTGGTACAGGTCAATAATCCCGACGCCGTGACAGAGCCGGAGCCTGAAGTTATCGATGAAGTGCCGGAGGATCCCGAGGTTCCTGCGGGCGATACACAAGAGCTGGTGGATCTGGGCTCACTGTTCAAGGACAGGGTTAATACAGAGAGTCTCGAGCGTGAGATGGATCAGACTATCGAGGAGGATATAGCCGAGGTCAGAGAACAGGCGTCACAGGCGAACGAACAGGCTGTTGAGGAGACGGTGGGCACCGACGCTGAAAAGGATCTGAATCAGCGCATGAACGAGCACATCGAGGCATGGGAAAAGATCAAGCAGGAGATGTCCGACAAGCCGAACAGCACCCTGATCGAAGTGACAGAGGTGGAGACGGCTGACGAGGAGTTGCTGGCAGAGCTTAGAGAGACTGAGCCCATAAATCTGGCTCTTGAAAACGCTGATGACGAAGAGCCTGAAGAAGCCCGGAGAGCAGAGACTGAGGTTGAAAAGAAAACTGAGGCAGGATCCGAAAATGAGACGACTGTAGTATCTAATAAAGAATCTGATACAGAGTCAGCGGCAGAACCGGTCAAAGACCTGGAAAATGCGCAGGACACAGTCTCCACTGACGAAACAGCCCCTGCAGTCGAAACAGACGAAGTACCCGTTGAGACCGTCGTGATAGATAAGGCTGAAAAACCCACGGTCACAATGGATACCATAGGTATAGCTCCCGTCAGGGAGGAGACCACACAGCTTCCGAAGCTTGACCTGTCGCCGGAGATATTCGAGCGAAACGAGGACAAGCCTAGAAAGAAAAAAAAGAAACGCACCACTGTTGCTCAGACCACAGCGTCGCTCATGTCCTCGGCTATCATGCCTTTTATCCGCAAATTCAGTTTGAGAGGCATGACATAGAATCCAATCACATGGATCAGCAACGTCAGCAATCCATATGATATGACTGAAAAACGGTATTCGCTTCCGAAAATCATGAAGCTCAAGTTCATCACCATGACCGCAGAGAAGCACGCCATCGTGAAGTAAATCTTCTGCTTGTGGAATTTCGCGGCGGAGGAACATTTCTTCACCAGGAACGCGAGGATGAAGAACGTTATCAGATAATCGAACGCGGAGTGGACCATGAACCCGTATTCGACGGTCTCCTTCCACATG
>CALFUE010000076.1 GCA_937916345.1 uncultured bacterium | reverse complement strand
GATAACCTGCGTGGAGGAGCTTAGGAGCGTAAATGCTGAGATAGAGTCCATAAAAAAGGATTTTGATAAAAAAAAGATTCCATACGGGCATGATGTGAAGGTAGGCATCATGGTGGAGACGGTCTCCGCGGCTCTTACGGCGGATATACTGGCAGGAGAGTGCGATTTCTTCTCAATAGGGACCAATGATCTGATACAGTATACCGTCAGTGTGGACAGGGGCAACCCTCGGGTGGAATATCTCTATTCCTGCTTCCAGCCCGCTGTCCTTCGGCTGATACAAAACACGATCGCGGCTGCGAACGCCTGCGATATACCCGTCGGAATGTGCGGTGAGGCCGCGGCGGACGAGATGATGATACCGCTTCTCATAGCCTTCGGGCTGGACAGCTTCTCCGTGAGCCCCAGATATGTATCCGCGGTAAAGGAGATAATATCGGGCTACACGGTGACAGATGCGGAGCTTATCGCCTCAAAGGTGATGGATATGGACACTCAGGAGGAGATATTGGATTTTTTGAAGTCTCACGCTTTACTTTTAAAAGGATAAAAGGTAAAATTTTTTGCAGGAGGTTCAAGTGAGATGAAAAACAAACTTGTATTATCTGCTTTTTTAGGCATTACTCTATTGGCTTTTCCGGTGAGTAAAGTATATGCCGAAGAGGTAGTGATAGTAGATGAGTCCGACTGGGAGGTTGATGACGAGGAGATCATAGACCTTGAGGAACTGGAAAACGAAACTGATGTGGAGGAACCCGAAGAGACCGGGGCCGAGGAGGATACATCCGCCTCTCAGACACAGAGCAGCGCGCAGACATCCTCGTCTGCAGGAACTTCTGCCGACACAGGCACATCGACGGGTACATCAACAAGTACATCAACGAGTACGTCAACAAGTACATCGACAGGCACCACGTCTGCCGCGGCCAGGCGATCAAACAGCTCTGACAGCAGCCTGAAGCGTCTTTCCATCGCTCCGGGCACAATAAGCCCTGAATTTTCTGCCGGAATTTTTGAATATACCGCGACGGTTGCGGCGGATGTGGAATCAGTTTCTGTTGGAGCTTCACCGAATGATCCCGACGCCGTGATCGCTTCTGTTACGGGCAAAAATCTTTCACAGGGTGAGAATACTGTAAAGGTAGTCTGTGAGGCTCCCGACAGATCTGTGAGCGAATACATCATAAAGGTCTACCGCGGGACTGAGGCACCGGCCGACATATCTGCGGACGGAGATGAGGAAAAGACCGGAGATAATGTCGAGGCTAACGGAGAGGATATAGGTGTAGTCGATTTCGATAATGACGAGGTTGAACAGATAGTCTACGACACCCCGGATGTGGAGATGACGGAAGACGGAAGGCTCTACTACGAGGGAAATTACTATGTACCCGAGAGCGAGCTGGAATCTGCGATATCCGTGGAGAAATACAATGCATTAAACGAGAAATACAAATCAGAGCGCGACAAATTCACCGCCGCTGTGGTGGCAGGAGTCTTAGTCGCCTTTATCCTGCTGATCATATTGATAAATCTCCTGTTAAGGAGAAAGCTTGATGGGGGAACGAAGCTTCCCCGGGGAAAAAAGCCAAAGGAAAGCAAAGAGAAAAAAGATAACAAAGAGAATAAAGAGAAAAAGCTGAAAAAAGATGAGAAATACGTGATTGAGAAGGAACCGAAGAACTCATCATCTCTAAAGTCCTCCGGGGCGTCCGGCGCGTCCGCATCCGGCAGCGCTCCAAAGTCTTCCAACACATCAAAGTCCTCCGGCACACCAAAGTCCTCAAAGAAATCCATTCAGGTGAGTAATGCCACGGATGAGGACATGGAGATCATGGATCTGGACGACCTGTAAGACAGCGGCAGGATGAGCACGGATTTTGCATGAAAGCATACCAAAGAACTATTATGCGATATAGAAAGGTTACCTGACAGATGAGATTACCATATACGCCGATGGCAAAAAAAGCCCTGAAGCTCGCCGTGAAATCCGCGGCGGCTCTCAGACACTCCTATGTGGGCACGGAGCATATCCTGCTGGGACTTTTGAAGGAAAGTGACGGAGTGGCCTCAGGCATCTTAAAAGGGAACGGAGTCAACGAGACGGATCTGCTTAAGCTGATGGACGAGATCATCGCCCCAAATGACGATGTGGCTGTATTGGATGCGGGGGACTATTCCCCCAGATCCATGGCTGTCCTCTCGATGGCGGATGAGCTGGCCCGGAGATTTGACTCGGATGATATCGGGACGGAGCATATATTGCTGGCTATAATGGTAGAGACAGAATGTGCCGCCAGCAGGCTGCTCGCCACCATGAACATCAACATGAAAAGCCTGTACAATGATATCCTCTCCGCCATGGGTGAGGATGCCTCCGCCATAGGATCAGAGATGTTTGAGCACGGCGGGTCCGAGATGGTGCAGACGCCGACGCTGGAGCGCTTTGCCAAGGATATGACTGCCATGGCAGAGTATGGAGAGCTGGATCCCGTAGTGGGAAGAGACGCAGAGATACAGAGGCTGGTACAGATACTGAGCCGCCGCACCAAGAACAATCCCTGTCTGGTGGGTGAGCCGGGAGTGGGAAAGACAGCCATAGTGGAGGGACTCGCCGAGAGGATAGTCTCCGGGAATGTGCCTTCTTCCGTGGAGGGAAAGCGTGTGATGACGCTTGATCTCTCAAGTATGGTAGCGGGTTCTAAGTACCGCGGTGAATTTGAGGAGAGGCTGAAGAGAGTCATGGGAGAGGTCATCGCCAGCGGCGATGTCATTCTCTTTATCGATGAGATACACACGGTGATAGGAGCAGGTGGTGCTGAGGGGTCAATGGACGCCTCAAACATCCTGAAGCCGGCGCTCTCAAGGGGTGAGCTGCAGGTGATAGGCGCCACTACCATGGGTGAATACAGGAAATATTTCGAGAGGGACGCTGCCCTGGAGAGGAGGTTTCAGCCGGTTACGGTGAATGAACCCACTGAGGAGGAGACCCTGGAGATATTAAAGGGCATCAGGCATCTCTACGAGGAGCATCATGATATAAAGATATCTGACGAGGCTTTATCTGCCGCAGTCACCATGTCAAAGAGATATATCACCGAGAGATTTCTCCCTGACAAGGCCATCGATATAATGGATGAGGCAGGATCAAGGCTCAGACTTTCAAAGCTGACTCGCGGGGAAGGATCTTATGACCCCGACGCTATCAAAGAATTAAATGATTATGAGGAAAAGATTCTCGGGCTCATCCAAAAAAAGGATTACGAGTCCGCCAGAGCATTAGAGCTCGAGCGCAGGACAAAGCTAAAGGCGCATTTTCCCGGTAAAAACGGAAAGGGAGCCGCTCGAAAGAGGAGACCTGCTCTCTCAGCTGAGGATGTTGCAGCGGTAGTATCCGGCTGGACAGGCATTCCATTGAGCAAGCTTACCGAGGAGGAAGGAGCCAGACTTGCAAGGCTTGAGGACACTCTCCACAAGAGAGTCATAGGACAGGACGAGGCCGTAAAGGCCGTGGCGAGATGTGTGAGAAGAGGCCGCGTGGGATTAAAGGATCCCGGCAGACCGGTGGGCTCATTCCTCTTCTTAGGTCCGACGGGCGTGGGCAAGACCGAGGTCACAAAGGCTCTCGCCGAGGCGGTGTTCGGAAACGAAAACGCCATGATCAGAGTGGATATGTCGGAGTACATGGAGAGCCATTCGGTATCAAAGATGATTGGCTCGCCGCCGGGATATGTGGGCTATGACGAGGGCGGAGGACTCTCGGAGAAGGTCCGTAAGAATCCCTATTCCGTGATCCTCTTTGACGAGGTGGAAAAGGCGCATCCTGATGTGTTCAACATGCTGCTGCAGGTTTTGGACGATGGGCGTATCACGGACTCAAAGGGACATCTGGTCGATTTCAAAAACACCATCATTATTATGACATCAAACGCCGGAGCAAAGCGGATCGTATCACCCGGACATCTGGGATTTGCCGCGGACAACAGCGAGGCCGCCGACTACGAAAAGATGAAGCAGTCGGTGATGGATGAGGTGAGCAGGATATTCAAGCCTGAGTTCCTGAACCGTATCGAGGAGACGATTGTCTTCCGTATGCTCAACAAGGAGGATATGAAAAAGATCGTCACCATCATGACAAGGACTCTGGTGGAGAGGCTGAAGAGTCAGATGGATATGGAGCTTACCATAACCGAGCCGGTAAAGGAGGATCTGATAGAAAAATCCTTTGATCCCAAATACGGTGCGAGACCTTTAAGGAGAGCCATCACCACCAGATTGGAGGATCCGCTGTCGGAGGCTGTGCTCCTCAAAAAATTCAAGAAAGGTGACAGTATAAAGGCTGTCATGTCGGATAAAGAAATAGTATTTAAAAAAGTGGCAAAAAGGGTCAAAAAGGCAAAGGATGAAGGAGGAAAAAAATGAGCGCAGTAGAAGCACTTATTGAGTTGAACGAAGGCGGGCTGGATTTCGGAGATTACACTCTGGCAGCAAAGGCGAAAAAGGACGGCTTTGAGGCAGAGGGCGATATCTACAAGGTAAAGACCTTCGGAGAGATAACAAAGCTTGAGAAGAATGGCTCTTTTGCTTATGAGTCAGTTCCAGGAACGGCTGTTCACGGCTTTAAATACACTGCTGACGGAGTTGGTTTTTTTGTTGAGGGATTGCAGGACTCCGAGGTTACCGTGGGTCTCGACGAGAATACAGAGTACGAGGTAGAAGTAGGCGGCGAGAGCGTTGGAAGGATCACCACGAATCTCGGCGGAAAGCTGACATTTTCCATAGAGCTTTCCGATGAGCCTGTAGGTGTAAAGATCACAAAGGTCTGATCAGAATATGGCTAAAAAATCTATAGTATTCTTTTGTCAGTCCTGCGGCTACGAGGCGCCCAAGTGGATGGGGCAGTGTCCGGGATGTCATGAGTGGAATACGTTTGTTGAGGAGCCGGTGGAAAAAAAGATGCGCTCCTTTTCTGAAAATAAAGCGGGGGGCGCTTCTGCCATCCCGCTTACTCTTTCACAGGTTCAATCTGATACGCAGAGGCGTATACAAAGCGGTATCGCGGAGCTCGACCGCGTGCTTGGAGGCGGTATCGTTCCGGCCTCCATGGTTTTGGTTGGCGGAGATCCGGGCATCGGAAAATCCACGCTGCTGCTGCAGGTCTGCAGAAATCTCTCAAAAAATAATATTTCGGTGATGTATATTTCGGGAGAGGAATCGGCTTCGCAGATCAAGATGCGGGCGGAGAGGATCGGAGATTTTTCCGACACATTAAAGCTATACTGCGAGACGGATCTCAACGAGATCACCGGGGTCATCGAGAGGGAAAAGCCGGAGGTGGTGGTGGTGGATTCCATCCAGACCATGTATTCGCCTGATGTCACCAGTGCCCCCGGCAGCGTTTCGCAGGTCAGGGAGGCCACCGCGTCTCTCATGCGCGTGGCAAAAGTTCTCGGGGTCAGTGTGTTCATAGTCGGACATGTGACCAAGGAAGGCACAGTGGCAGGTCCGAGAGTGTTGGAGCACATGGTGGACACCGTGCTCTATTTCGAGGGAGACCGTTACGCGTCCTATCGGATCCTGCGCGGAGTAAAGAACCGCTTCGGCTCGACCAATGAGATCGGAGTGTTTGAGATGACAGGGGAGGGCTTAAGCGAAGTTGCCAATCCTTCCGAGTATATGCTTTCAGGGAGACCGCTGGATTCACCGGGCTCGGTGTGTGTCTGCAGCATGGAGGGAACCAGACCCATCATGATAGAGATACAGGCCCTGGTTACCAGGACATCTTTTGTGAATCCACGGAGATCTGCCATCGGATGCGACAGCGGCAGGGTGACTCTGCTTATCGCGGTGGTGGAAAAGAGGCTGAATTTGAAGCTCTACGAGTGTGACGCCTATGTGAATGTCACAGGCGGGATAAAGGCGGGAGAGCCGGCGGCGGATCTGGGCATTGTCATGAGCGTGATATCCAGCTACAAGAATCGTCCTGTTCCGGACAAGCTCATTTGTTTCGGTGAGGTGGGGCTGTCAGGGGAGATCAGGGCTGTGTCACAGTCAAAGGCGAGAGTTATGGAGGCGAAGAAACTGGGGTTTGAGAGCGCTGTGGTGCCAAAGGTCAATATGAAGGAATTGAAGGATGTGACGGGGATTACGCTGATTCCCGTGACAAATGTCAGGGACGCGGCGGATCTTATTTGATTTTACAGTTGCAGCATCCTGCTTTTGGCTAAAATCACTACGATATTCGTGTTTGGGCGGGTCACAAAGTCTCAAATTATTGCGCAAGCGCATAA
>CALFUE010000075.1 GCA_937916345.1 uncultured bacterium | reverse complement strand
ATACGACATACCATTGGCTGAATTATAGACAGTCTCTATCTTACCTACCAGTACTGCTATGCCTCATTTTAATTATATTATTCGGCGTCATCGGCGGAGTGCCCATGGATATCTTTTACGGGGTGATCTCATGTATCGGGCTGATAGAGCTTTACCGCGCCTTTGGTCTCTTAAACCGCTGCGTGGGGATAACCGGCATCATCGCTACCATTGTATACTATCTGGTAAAGATACTGAACCGCTTTATTCCCTTTCGCATTTCGCTCATTGCGGTGGCGGTGGTGATAGTGCTGGTCATACTGTCCATCTTTGTGCTGAGATATCCGAAATACAAGATAGCGCAGATTACGGAGGCGATCTTTGGTTTTATCTATGTGCCGGTGTTCATGTGCTATATCTGCCAGACCAGAGATATGCCGGGAGGCGTGTATATGGTATGGCTGATATTCCTTTCATCCTGGGGCACTGACACCTGCGCCTACTGTGTCGGAAGGCTCTTCGGAAAACACAAAATAGCGCCACTCCTCTCGCCCGGGAAATCCGTAGAGGGCGCTATTGGAGGAGTTATAGGAGCAGCATTTCTCACCTGTTTAGTATATGGCATTGTTTTAAGGGAAAGACTTGGGCTCTCGCAGTCTGCCGTCATTATAACAGTGATTGCGGTTGCGTTTGGAGCATATATCTCCATGATCGGTGATCTTTGCGCCTCAGCTATCAAGAGGGAGTTTGGGATAAAGGATTTCGGAAGGATCATACCCGGACACGGCGGAATACTGGATCGTATGGATTCTGTGCTTTTTACTGCTCCCATGGTATACATAGTTTTACAGGTCATGGAGATTCAGGTCTTAAAATTAAACCTGTAATACGGGAGATCATATAAATGAAAAATATCGCGATATTGGGTTCCACCGGCTCCATTGGAACCCAGACACTTGAAATAGTCCGCATGAATAAGGAGCTGAAAGTCACCGCATTGAGCTGTGACAAAAATATCGACCTGCTGGAAAACCAGATCAGGGAATTTGCGCCAGCCATAGTTTCGGTGGGAGACGAACACGACGCCTTCGAGCTGAAAAAGAGGATCAGAGGCCTCTCCACAAAGGTCTATTTCGGTATGGACGGACTGTGCGAAGTCGCGAGAGAGCCCGACGCAAACCTGCTTGTCAATGCGTTGGTTGGAATGATCGGAGTACGTCCCACCTACGAGGCTATCCAAAACAGCAAACATGTGGCTCTCGCAAACAAGGAGACTCTGGTGGCAGCCGGTGACATCATCATGAAAATGGCCGGGGAATACAGAGTAAATATCATACCGATAGATTCCGAGCACTCCGCCATATTCCAGTGTCTGGCGGGAGAGAAGGACAATCCCGTCAAGAAGATCTGGCTCACTGCATCGGGCGGGCCTTTTTTCGGGAGGATGACTCACGAACTCTACAATGTGACGCCTTCGGACGCGCTGGAGCATCCGAACTGGTCCATGGGGAAAAAAATCACCATAGACTCGGCTACTCTGGTGAATAAAGGACTTGAGATGATCGAGGCTTACCATCTCTTCGGAGTGGATATAGATTCCATTGTTCCCATAGTACAGCGCGAGAGCGTGATACATTCAATGGTGGAATTTGAGGACGGCAGTATAAAAGCCCAGATGGGTGTTGCCGATATGCGCATTCCTATCTCTTATGCCTTGAACTATCCGAGGCGTATGCCGCTTCCCTACAAGGGACTGGATCTGACAGCCCTGAAGCAGATCAGTTTTTTGGAGCCCGACCGCAAGGTCTTCAGGGGGATAGATCTGGCAATAAATGCCGCAAAAAGAGGCGGAAACACGCCTGCGG
>CALFUE010000074.1 GCA_937916345.1 uncultured bacterium | reverse complement strand
CATGCCGATGCCAAGCTTCTCCGCCTCCTCCAAGGTGATGTCGCAGATATTCTCCGTGGTGATCAATATCTTTTTCTTTCTGCGCAAGTGCGCAGCGACACCCGCACCCTCATCCGCGGAGTTTTCATCCTTATTGAGCCTGAACTCGATGATATCCTCAGGCAGAAGCTTGTATATGGTGCGCTCCAGCGCCATGGGATCCACGGGCTTTGACAGATAACCGTTGAAACCGTACTCCTCAACTATCCTTTTTTCAATAGACGCGGACGCGGCGGAAAGGAGTACCACCGGCGTCTCACGGCACATACCGTTAACCTGGTTCTTTATCTCGTTAAATACCTCAGGTCCGTCCTTCTCACTCATCATATAGTCCATCAGGATCACATGATAATATCTCTCCATGGTCATCTGCAGACACTCGCGCCAGTCGGCGGCCTCATCCACCGTAACCTTTGTGTAGGCGAGGAGATTCCTGACCACCTTCCTGTTCAGCTTGTTGTCATCCACAACCAGTATTCTGGCTTCCGAAGCCTCAAAGGTCTGTGTGTAGTAGTCCTTCGTCTTTATCCTCTTAGTCTCAGCGAGGCGCAGTATTCCCACCGGCTCGGCGTTTACTATCTCCTGATCGAGTATTACGGAAAAGGTTGAGCCCTTGGTGTAGATGGAATCCACGGTGATCCTTCCGCCCATGAGCTCGATGAGTTCCTTACAGATGGCAAGGCCAAGGCCTGTTCCAACTATCTTTCTTCCCTCTGACAGATTTGCTCTGCGGAAGGCGTCATAGATGTGATCTATATCTTCTTTTTTTATACCGATACCCGTATCCTGCACAGAGAGGGTGAACCGGTATACATAATCACTTATACGGGTACCGCCCGCGCGGATAGTGACACTTCCGTCCTCGGTATATTTTATGGCGTTTGTCACGATATTGACAGCGATCTGCCTGATCTTACCCTCATCGCCTCTCAGAACTCTGGGAATACCTTCATCGATATCCACTATCATTTCCAGCCTCTTCTCAGCAGCGGAAACCCTCGTCATATCCACAAGATCCCTGAAAAATTCGGCCACATCGTAATTCATGGGCACGATCTCCATCTTGTTGCTCTCGATCTTTGAGATGTCAAGGATGTCGTTGACAAGAGAAAGCAAAAGCATTGAGGAGTTCTTAATGTTCAGGCTGTTGTCCGCCACTTCCTCAGAGATGCTCTCCCTGAGGTTAATCTCATTAAAGCCAATAATAGCGTTTATAGGCGTCCTTAACTCATGGCTTATTGAGGCAAAGAACACATCCCTCTCCTTGCTGGCTTTCTCCAGCTCCTCCTTCTGCTTCTCTATCAGCGCCAGCTGCTTGTTGTAGAGGGACATCTGGAATCTGACTATGTAGCCCAAAGCGACACCCACCAAAAGCAGAGACGCAGCTGAATCGATGAACACATTCATCCTGGTAGAATAATAGGCTATCAGCTCTGGATTCAGATAGGCGATGATATATATAGAAAGGTCTATGATTATGACCATCGTCAGAAAAAACGCCAGCTCTTTTCCCTGATATACCAGAACTACAAAGATAATGCCGAGTATAAGCCATGATACGGCTCCTCCATCCACAGCTCCGTTCTGGAAGAACAAAATTGGCAGCGCCACAAATATCAGCATGATGCAGATGATGTTTCTGGCTGCTTTTATATTGTTGAACTTGAATACAATAACATCCGAGATGATTATCACCACAAAGATAATGGTGGATGAAATCGCGCCGACTCCGAGCTTTGTGACAAAATAGTCCATAAAGAGCGCAAAAAATGAGATGACTGTCCCCACAGTCAGCACGAACCTCATGATGATATTGGAAAACTCATCATCCCGATATACAAACTTTCTCAGAAATTTTCTTATCTCTTTGTACATATCTCTTAATTATTGAGCTCCTGCAGACTGTCAAAGGCACTGATATAATCTCCCATGCCGACCTTGTGCCTGAGTTTTTCCGTCTCCTTCGAGAGATTTCTGCCATTGTATACATGCCCGTCCATCCGGTCCAGCAGAGCATTCAGCTTTCCCTCATCCATTTCAAAAGCCGCCTCCTCAAACTCCGAGGCGATCTTAAAAAACTCCTCCCCAGATATCCCGGGCAGCGCATCAATCGCCTCCTCGGCCGGTAAAATCGATGCGGCTTCATCCGCAGCCTCCAACTCATAAGGCTCTGCCTCAAACAAACCGCTTTCTCCAATATCCTTTAAGGCTTTCCTGAAATCCATCATGGCTTCCTCATGATTTTCCAGTATAAAGTCCTCACGGCCTTCCTTTCCGGCAGCCTCCAGCGCCGCTGCCTTCTCCGAGAGCCCGAGTATTCCAATGGTTCTCATGGAACTCTTTAAGGCATGTATAAAGATGGTGTAATTCTGCCAGTCCCTGCGGCTGAAGGTGTCGGTAAGCTTGTGATAAGTCTTTGGACCGTCCTCGTAATTGATCTTCATCATCTCGGTGACACCTTCTCTGCTGCCGCAATATTTCAATGCGGCAGCCTCATCATAAAAGCTTTCTTTCGAAGTGACAGATTCTGTTTTCTCCGGCTTATCCTTTACAGGCTCTTTGACAGTTACACAGGGTTCATTAATAAACGCGGCAGCCTCATCCAGGGTAATCTGTTTTGATTTTACGATGTAATTTCTCAAGGTTCTATCAAGCTCCTCCGGATCAACAGGCTTCGGAATATACTCATTAAAGCCCTTCTCGAGGAAAAACTCCTTTGTGCCCGCAACAACATTTGCCGTCAATGCGATTATGGGCACATCATGGTAGTAGCTGCCCGGCTTTAAGCGTATGGCCTCAAAAGTCTCCACGCCGTCCATCTCCGGCATCATGTGATCCATAAATATCAGATCAAATACTGTGTTCGATATTTTTTCCAGAGCCTCATAGCCCGACATTGCCCCCGTAACCTTGATGTTATAGCGCCTTAAAAGCCCCGTCATGACGGCTATGTTCATCCTGTTGTCATCCACAACCAGTATCTCGGCATCAGGAGCTATAAAAGGTTTATCCTTTCTGACCGTGATATTTTCCCTGAAGTCCTCGGAATTGACTACATCCGCGATCTTTACGGTGTAGAGAGGAGTATTGACAATGCCATACTGCTCCTCCAATGATCCGGCCTCCTGGCCATCGTCCATAATGATGATTATCCTTGATTTATCACGCTTTGACAGAGCGTTGAAAAAATCCGTATCCTTCAGATAATCCGCGTAAGAGACAAAGATATATGTGAAATCCGCGCGACTCAATACCCGTTTCAGTTCGCCCACATTTCTGAAATACCTGTAATCCAGCTCCATGGAGTCAAGCATTCTGGTAACGCTGTCATGATAGGCATCTCTGACCTGAGCGGAAGAAAAAAATTCCAGGTCAACGCAGAAGGCAACCTTCTTGGATCTGGCATTTCTGACAAATACAAGCGACGCATTATCCTCAATTTTTTGGGGTATTGAAAACCAGACCTTTGTCCCGGAGCCGTATACGGAATCCACCATGATATTTCCGCCCATTCGATCCACCAGCTCCTTACAGATGGCAAGTCCGAGTCCTACACCGCCCTCTGCCCTGTTTCTCTTGGTGTCCACCTGTGAAAAGCTGGTGAATATCTTTTCCATGGCCTCTTTTTTCATGCCTTTTCCTGTATCACGGATCGTCACATTCAAATTTACACCATAATCGGTCTTTCTGGTATCTATACTCATCCGCACACAGCCGTCTGCAGTGAATTTTATGGCATTCCCGATGATATTCATTATGACACGGGTGATCTTTCCGCGGTCTCCCACCAGCCGTGTCGGAATATCCGGCTCCAGATCGATTATAAACTCCAGCTTCTTCTCCCTAATGCGGTCAACCGAAAATCTTGACACCTCCTCCACCACATCGATTATAGAATATGTGTCCTCCTCTATTTTTATGTTTCCCGAGGACAGCTCCGTAAAGTCAAGAATATCAGACAGGCTGGCATTTAAGCCACGGCTTGCGACAATGATGCTATTGAGCTTTTCTCTGGCAGCCTCGGAGAGTCCCTCCTCATCCTTGAGCAGCTCTGCCATTCCGTTTATGACATTTACGGGAGTTCTCAGCTCATGGCTGACATTTACCAGGAAATCATCCTTGCTCTTTTCCAGCTCGGATAATTCGTCAAAATTGGCCAGAAGCACATCCTTGGCGTCTATCTGCTTTTTCACTATATAGTGGACCACATAGGACACTATGTAGCAGGTGATGGACATTACCACCAGTTTAAGCAGCGACGAACTGCCATAGCCGCTCTTCATAAAATCCGTTCGAAACAGGAAGAATAACACTATGATCGTGGTGGACAGATAGGACAGCTTGACAAGGGTTGGTATACCAAACATACCCAGCATGACCACAATGGTCATATATGTCGTAATGCTGGCTGCGGGATCCTCCTGCCTCAGCAGATGGACAAGACATGCCGAAAGACTTATCACCGTGTCTAACAGTGCCCTGAAGGTATAATCCCTGTACTTGCCGATATATGCAGCCCATACCAGAATGATACAGAACGCAAAAAATATGGCAAAACCCGTGCTGTAACCGAGGGTTGCCGAAGCTGACATCATACCAAAAAGGTACCAGGTGATTATCCCCAGCACCAGTTTTTCTATAGCTGATTTGGATTTTTGATCGTATCCCAGCTCATCCATAAAAATTACCCGATGATCATACCTTTATATGCATCAGCATGGTCGTACCGCTGCCGCATATACTTTTTATCTCCAGTTTCCCTCCCATATCGGCGAGAGAGGACACCACCACATCCATACCGACTCCTCTGCCGGAAAACTCATTCACCGAATCACTGGTCGAGAAACCCGGCGAAAGTATTAGATCATAAACCTCCTTCTCGGATAGCTCGTCCTCTTTTGTACCCTGAGGGATGATCCCTCTCTCCTTTGCCTTCTCGAGGATATTGTGCCGGTTCAAACCACAGCCGTCATCCGTGACAGAGATCAGCACCTCGCCACCTCTCTCCTCAGCCTTGAGCGTTATCCTTCCCCTGGCGTTCTTTCCCGCAGCCCTTCTCTCCTCCTCACTCTCCACGCCGTGATCCACGGAATTTCTCACGATATGCATGAGGGGATCGGCGATCTTCTCAATGATCTCCGGATCAAGCTCCGTATCCTCACCCTCCATGACACAGTCTATGGATTTGCCCAGCTTTCTTGAGGCGTCAAAAATGAGTCTGTTCATCCTGTGGAAGGTCTTTGTCAGGGGAACCTTTTTCATGGAAAGCACCTCCGCCTTTATTTCTGCAAGTATCTTTATGGCTTCCTCCCTGGGGGCGGTATTGACTATCCTTTCCAGCTCTTCTATACCCATATACAGCGCGTTCAGCTTTCTGGCGTCCACGGGTATCAGCGAACCCCTGATACCGGGGCTCATCACTCCGCTGCTCATATCAGGCACCGAATTCACTACGAAATCTCCGGGAGCCAGTTCCTTTCTGCTCTTTGCAGCTCCCCTGTTAAATCCCCGTGAGAACTCCGCCGCGCTAATGGCAAAAATATCTGCCTTTAATACATCGTCATCCGTATCGATAACGGATCTGATGTGCATCTCATTAACTCCGGAGCCGATCAGTATACTAAAACCATCCTTCATGATCTCATCCGAAGTGGAATTGTCATATATTATATTTTCCGGCGAATATACAGTCTCACCGAATTTACCGAGCGCCCTCACCGTGCGGTAGGCGCGCATGTTCGGCATCTGTGTTCCCGGCTTATAAGTTATGATTATGCGAAAATAATGCGGATATCCCGCTTTCTTTTTTACGGGTGCCACATATATCTGAGTAGTCTTCTTTTTATTTTCGGCAGTGCTGTCTGCACCGTTATTCTCGCTGATCTCTCTCAGGAATCCGTCAAGGCTCTCGATCAATTCGGTGGGATCCTCAACCTCCCGTTTTCCCTGCTCGATCCTGTCAATATCCCTGGAAATGTAATCACAGACCTTTAACATGTAGTCTATGGTCTTTCCCCTGTCGATATCCTTTGGTCTGTTTTCCCTGATGAAGAACATCACATCCTCCATCTTGTGGGTAAGCCTCTCCGTCTCGTCATACATCATGAGCGACGCAGAGCCCTTCATGGTATGCATGGTACGAAACATGGCCTTCAGCTCGGCATCGTTGAATTCCTTCTCGCCCTTCCTCTCAACGCAAAGCCCCGTCAGATCGTCTATCAGCTTCCGGTTTTCGAATACATACAGCTCCAGCATATCCTCTGAATCTGATAAATTCTGTTCCACTAATGTCTCCTCTATATTAGACCAAGTTTTTCAAGCGCGTGTTCAAATCTCTCCTCATCTATGGGCTTTCCGGAATAAATGGTGCATCCCAGATCAAAAGCCATCTTGACATTTTTCTCATCGTTTAAGGCTGTAGCCATGATTATCTTTACTCCATCCTCCTCGGCTATCCCCCTCTCCTTCTCGATATTGCGAATGCCCGCTAAAGCCTGGTATCCGTCCATTACCGGCATCATCACATCGAGACATACGAGATCATAGGGCTCACCCTCCTCGACCGCCATCATAAAAGCATCCACCGCCTCCATGCCATCGACGGTCACATCACATTCCCCGTACTTCGACAGGAAATTCGCCATAAACTTTCTCGTGAGGAAGTCATCCTCAGCCAAAAGAATCCTCATTGTGCCACCTCCTGAACAAATTGTTTTATCGTATCTGTTCAGTACCTTCACAGATACGAGCAAAAATCCATGCGAAATCGCCTGCGGCGATGGGGTTTTTGCCTGTTGAATCACTGGTGTACGTCCTCAGCAACAAGTGCT
Source organism: uncultured bacterium (assembly GCA_937916345.1). Taxonomy (GTDB): domain Bacteria; phylum Bacillota; class Clostridia; order Lachnospirales; family Lachnospiraceae; genus RGIG6904. Next base: position 7,711 of record CALFUE010000074.1, on the reverse strand, counting down.
TCGGCCTATACTGAACAGTTACGTTTTATCTTAAAAGTCTTGATATTTTCTTTAAAGCTTCATAGATTGGTTTGTTGTATCTGATATCGGCTTCTTTATCCATGATATCAAAGGCCACATCACTCGAATAGGCGTCACGGAATGAGCGATCCTCGGTCAGGGCGCAGTATACCATTACGACAGAAACTATCTGGGCAGAAAGGGGTATCTCCGAGCCCTTCCTTCCTCTAGGATATCCGGAGCCGTCGAAATTCTCGTGATGATTTCCGGCGATCTCGGAAGCCATGGTGAGAAAATCATTATAGTCAGCAGTCGTATTCATGTCTATGAGCATCGTCTCTCCGATATGACAATGCTGCTTCATCTGCTCAAACTCCTCCGCGGTCAAAGGCCCCTTCTTTGCGAGAATGTCCTTTGGAATCGCCACATTGCCTATGTCACAGAGGGTCGACGCCATTGCCAGCGTATCCACAAAAGTATCGGATATGACACCCTCGTACTCCTGGGACAGCTGAAGCGCCGTGGCAAGAGTCCTGCAGTTGTGAGAAACCCTCTCTAAATACTCGTCATCATACTGTGAATTCGCTCTGGCGATCTTTGCAAGAGATGACAGCACGGCCTTCTTTTCGGCCTCCAGCTGATTGGTCTGGGCGCTCAGGGTAACGGAGAGCTTTCTGTTTGCCGCCTCAAGATCCATTGTCTTAGCGTAAGCCCTCAGCTGAACCTTTATACGACTCTTTACTATGGCAGGTATCAGGGGCTTTGTTATGTAATCATCTCCCCCCACCATAAATCCCTTTTCTATGTCCTCCACATCATCATAGCCAGATATAAATATGATGGGTATGTCCCTGGTCTCAACATTTCCCTTCAGAATGCTGCAGACCTCATATCCGTCCATCTCCGGCATGGATATATCCAGAAGCACCAGAGAAGGCTTCATCCTTTCCACGATCCTGACAGCCTGGGATCCATTCTCAGCCAGAATGGGCACATGCCCCATCTCTGAAACCATAGTCCTCAATATAAATCTGTTCGACTCTATGTCGTCTACCACCAGGACGCGCTGTTTTTCATCACTCATCAGCTTGTCTCCAGTTCACTTTTTTTAACGGAGAGCACCTCAGCGAATTTCTCATAGGCATCCACCACTCCGTCGTGATCTTCCTTCTGAATCGCCATCTTCAGCTTCAGACAGATGCTCCTTATTTCCTGCGGGGCGTTCATCGTCATGGTTCTGATGCTTCCAATAAAGCTCTCCGCCTTCTCAAAATTGCCCATCTCCACACAGAGCATGAGCTTTGACATTCGTTTCTCTATCTCATCGATATTGGATCTGGTACCGAATTCCATCTCCTCGTTCTCATCGGCAGCCATATTCTGGTTCCTCAGGGACTCCAATATGGTGTCGTGGCTCTTCTTCTCGAAGACGTCGTTCTCCTTGTACTCTCCCTCTGGCAGATCCACCCATATGGAAAATGTAAAGGTCGTTCCCTTCCCAGGCTCGCTCTCCGCATTTATAGTACCGCCCATCATCTCAACAAGGCTCTTTGCGATGTAGAGTCCAAGACCCGTTCCCCCGTACTTTCTGGAGATACCGGAGTCCACCTGGGTAAAGCTGTTGAAGAGCTTTGAGGCGGCTTCTCTGGTCATTCCGATGCCTGTGTCTATCACAATGAAGAAAAGCTCTACTCTTTTTCCTACCTGCGCGGTCTTTACGCACTCGCACATGATCTTTCCGACCTCGGTAAACTTTGTTGCATTGCTGAGGAGATTGTTCAATATCTGCGTTATTCTAAGGTCATCTCCTATGACTATCCTCGGCACATCGGGCGATATGGTAAAAAATAAGTTTAAGCCCTTCTCGGTTATCTTGTAGGAGTGTGAATTCTTGATGTAATCCAGCATCTCCCTGAGGTTGAATTCCTTTGCATCTATCTCGAATTTGCCCGCGTCTATCTTTGAGAAATCCAGTATATTGTTTATGATATGATGCATATCTCTGCATCCTCGCTCCACCAGATTCAGGATGCGAAGTTTCTCAGGATCGCTCTCCATCTCAATGAGCGCTATGGTATTTCCCTGTATTCCGTTTACGGGAGTACGCAGCTCGTGAGTCACATTCGCCACAAACTCATTTTTTACCTTTAAGGCCTTTTCGTTCTCGGCAGCCGCGAGACGGCTCTGCTTCTCGTACATATCCTCAGCAGTACTGTCCGTAGCTATTATCATATATCTCCAGGCGCTGTCCGTCTTGTCCTCGCGCTCGATATACCTGGCCTTTACATGGAGGCAGGTGCGGTTTCCGCGGTATGCCATGAGATCGGATATCTCGCTGATCAGCTCTATCGCCCGAAATCCTTCGGCCGTCTTTTCGAAGCCGGTGGGAAACACATCCCATATAAATACATCAGTACCCTCAGGGTAATCCAACTCCTTAAGTGCCATGGCATTGGCAAATACCATCTGTCCCCCCGCATCAAAGAGCATGATGAGCTCCCGGCTCTCCTCCATGAGCTTGTCTAAGAATTCACTGTCCTTCGTGATCATGAGACCTCCATAAGTAAAAAACAACAATTATCATACCATATCCCAAGTGGAAAAGCAAACAAATGATGTCAGCGGTTTACACTCTCCACGAGAGCTCCCGTAACCATAAGTCTCCTGCCGGTATTGGAACAGGTGACAAGGGAAACTGTCTTTGTATTCTCGGATGTATACAGATTGTCCCTGATGGAGGACTTGTTCTTCAGATGATCGATAAAGAGCCTGTAATCCTCGTTCGCTTCATAATCGGTCTTCACCATATCCACCTGAGTATCCGCTATGTCGAAGCAGGAAAAGATCTCGTATCTGTACAGATGAGATTCCGTGATGATCTGAAAATATCTGTTATCCTCATAGTATCCGGGGTATTTGTAATACTTCAGCTTTCCGAACATGCTGGTGTTTCGCATATTGTGGCCGTAGATAACTGTCCGCATATCAGAGAGATCGGGGGCATTATCATAATCCATAAATATGGAGCCTGCCTTTGACGCCGCCCCGGATATTGTCACATTCAGATAGTGCTCATTGTCAGTCCCCTGCAGGATCGGATATGATATATCGTCGTTCTCAAAAAAAATCCAGCCCCTGACATCGGCATTTCTGCGCTTTAAGCCGGCTACATTTACACTGATAAGCTCATACCATGGAGTCACAACAACCGGGAGAAGGCGTTTTCGCGAGATATCCCCCTTGAAGTAGTCTATGTGATGCACCGGAGCTGATCCCTGAACCACCTCAGTCTCATCTGTTTCTTTAGTGTCATAAACCGCGCTTTCACTGTCATCCTCACTCACAAAGGTATATTCCGGCTCATCCTCATTTTCCTCAGGCCGATCCTTTGCGGTAACAGTGTACTCATCCGATATCTGCGCGTACTCCTGCATGGCATCGGAGTAATCCTTGTAGAAGAAATAAAAATATATGACAGCCCCAATGAGAAGCGTTATCCCGAGCACAAGGAGAATATCATAAAAAATTTTTCCCCGTTTTCCTTCCATCTATACATCTCCCGCTCTAAAAAAACAGATAAAGACCGCAGGCACAGTAGCAAAAATCAAGGGTCTGCCCATCCGCCATAAGCTTGTTTACCCTTTGGCACAGGGGTATGCACCCGAAGGCTCTCTCCAAAAACATGGCATTCTCAGCGAGAACATTCATCTCATCCCTCTCCTTTGACGGCGGGGGCATCTTCGCGTTTTTCACCCCGCTCTCGAATTCGTAATTGTAGAATCTGCCGTAATTATACGCGCTGTCCTTTGTAAACATTGAAAAATACGGTCCAGGGTCATCCACAAAGGAATCCGTATTCATCCTTGCGATATCGAAATCCGAGGTGGCCAGCGCCTTTACATACTCTCCAAGCTCATACTCCTTTAAGACGATATTCAACCCCAAAACCCCGGTCAGGTTTTTCTTTATAAGCTTCGCCGCCCTCTTGTTTATGGCGTACTTGTTGTATATAAAGGAGATTTCCGCATCCGATGAAAAAGTCCCCTCCTTCCTGCATTGTTCCAGCAGCTGAACAGGGCACACCTGCCCTCACAGGTGGACAGATCCGCGTCGGGACAGACCGTCATTGCGGCATTTATCAGGGCTCCCTCCGGAAAAAAGCTCTCAGAATAATCCTTTTTTGAGGATGATGTGATCCCCCTCGGCACCATACCATACAACGGCATTGCAGCACCCTCAAAAACCCTGTCGCACAGCGCATCCCTGTCTATGGCAAGAGCCATGGCAAGCACCACCCTGTAATCGCGTATCCTGTCCCGGTTCACTGTAAGAAAGGTGGTGTCTGTCCCGGGAAGCTCTCTGTACGCAGACTTATCCGTGACATTTGCCATTTCATCCGAATAGGTGTCCGCCACAAAATTAATCCTTTTTGCGTTAAATTCATCAACCGCACTGTCCACATCCATAAACAAAAATTCCAGCAGCTCTGAAGCTGCGGCTACATGACTTTTTTCGTTTCCTGCCAGAAAAAGACCGGTCTCATCGATATGATCCACCGCAAAGGGACCGTTTGTGACTATCGGTGCGCCGGATAATGGGTTCTTTAATCCCTCCATTATATCCATGCGGAGCGGAACCAGCGCGGCATCGCAGGTCAGCCGCAGAAAATATGGGCACGGCGCCTCAAGCTCCACCCTGAAGGTCGCTTCGTCATCCGCATAGACACACAGAGCCGATGCCCCCACTTCACCCGTATAAATTTCAGTCGCATTCTTTACTATGCCGTTTAATATATCCCCTTTTTCAAAGCCGTTCTGCGGGGTGATGAGCCGCCTCCAGGAATAGACAAAATCCTCCGCCTTTACCCTTTCGCCGTCACTCCAGTACACATCATCCCTCAGGCTGAAGGTATAGGTCAGCTGATCCTCAGATACCTCTACGACCGAGGCGATTCCGTAGACGCATTTAGCGTAAAATATATCTTCATTTCCGTAAACAGACTTTCCGGAAGCCTTATATCTCATCAATCCCTCAAAAATATGAAGGATATAGCTCTCCTCCTCAATCCCGTATGCCTCAGCCGGATCAAGGGATGCTATCCCCTCCCCCAGGCATACTTCAATACTCGTTTCTTCTTCCCCGGTAACTTCCATAGTCTCCTCATCAAAGAAATCCTCTTCCTCTGATATCACGGAGGGTAGGGGGAGGTTCCCGCCCACTGCGCCATCTTCCGTCACCTCGTCATAATCGTAATATATATTTTCATCCACCGCGCCGCAGCCCGTAATTACAAGCAGCGCAGTTAAAATGCAGCAAATATCTTTTTTCATAGGTCCTAACATAGTTAAAGCCGGGTCATATCCGCCCGGCTTTAACACTGATATTAAAGTGATTTCTTAACTGTATCTGCAATTCCGTCGCCGTCGAGTCCGTATTTCTTTATCAGCTCCGCTGCGGGACCCGACTCTCCGAATACATCATACATACCGATGCGCTTTACCTTTGCAGGGCAGTTCTCGGAGAGAACCTCGCAAACCGCTCCGCCCAGACCTCCGATAACAGAATGCTCCTCAGCGGTGAAGATCATCTTTGTCTCTTTTGCCGCCTTTATGATGATGTCCTTATCGATGGGCTTTATGGTGTGGATGTTTATGACTCTGGCATCGATACCGTCCTTCGACAGCTTTTCGGCCGCTTCGAGAGCGCTTGATACACAAATTCCCGTGGCGATTATCGTCACATCTGATCCACTCCTCATCTCAACACCCTTTCCTACTTCAAATTTGTAGGTGTCAGGGTCGTTAATCACCGGCACTGCCATCCTGCCGAATCTCATGTATACAGGTCCGTCTGTCTCATAGGCTGCGAATACAGCGGCTCTCGCCTCTGTATCATCAGCGGGATTGATTATGGTCATACCGGGTATTGTCCTCATGAGCGCAAGATCCTCGTTGCACTGATGGCTGGCTCCGTCCTCGCCGACTGACACTCCTGCGTGAGTCGCGCCGATCTTGACATTCAGGTGGGGATATCCGATGGAATTTCTTACCTGCTCAAAGGCACGCCCTGCCGCAAACATGGCAAAGGTGGAAGCGAATGCAACCTTTCCAGTGGTAGCGATGCCTGCGGCTATACCCATCATATTGCCCTCTGCGATACCACAGTCGATATGTCTGTCGGGGAAGGCTTTCTTGAATATGCCTGTCTGTGTGGCTGCCGCAAGGTCTGCGTCAAGTACCACGAAATCGGTCTTTTCTTTCCCGAGCTCAGCCAAAGCGTTACCATAGCTGGCGCGAGTCGCTATCTTATCTCCTACTGACATAATGCCTCACCTGCCTTTCTAAGATCCTCGACTGCGATGGCGTACTCCTCGTCATTCGGAGCCTTACCATGCCAGCCAACCTGTCCCTCCATAAAGGACACTCCCTTACCCTTTAGCGTGTGGGCAATAATAGCGGTGGGCATACCCTTTGTGTTTCTCGCTTCCTCGAAAGCTTTTCTCAGCTCTCCGAAGTCATTTCCATCAATATTGATCACATGGAAATTGAATGCCTCGAATTTCTTGTCTATGGGATTGGGCGAGCAGACATCGTCGATCTTTCCGTCTATCTGGAGACCGTTATTGTCAACTATGACCACCAGATTATCCAGCTTTCTGTGACCTGCGAACATTGAGGCCTCCCAGACCTGGCCTTCCTCTATCTCGCCGTCGCCAAGGAGAGTGTAGACTCTGTAATCATCTCCAAAAAGCTTTGCGCTCAACGCCATTCCAACTGCGGCAGAAATGCCCTGACCCAGCGAGCCTGACGACATGTCTACGCCGGGAGTATGCTGCATACAAGGATGACCCTGAAGGTGAGATCCTGTATGGCGAAGTGTCAATAGATCCTCAACAGGAAAATATCCTCTGTTTGCGAGAACCGAGTAGAGTCCAGGAGCCGTATGCCCCTTTGAGAGGACAAATCTGTCCCTCTTTGGATCCTTCGGATCCTTCGGGTCGATATTCATCTCTTCAAAATACAGATATGTGTAGATATCTGCAGCCGACAACGAGCCGCCCGGATGTCCGGCCTTTGCCGCATGTACGCCGTCTATGATACCTTTGCGCACATCAACGGCGATCTTCATCAATTCCTGATCTGTCATGCCTATTCTCCCTTTCTATATAATCTGAAATGTGTCACGAAACTGCGTCTATTTTAACACATAAAGTGACGCCTGTTCAAGTCGTATTTATGAGTTTTGCCCTGTGTTTAATATTATATCTACCAGCTCATCTCCGCCGGGGCCGACCACCGTGACGGGAGTTACCAGCCCCGCCCTAAAAAACTCCAGAGTCATATCGTCCAAAAACACCTCGCCGTCACGGCGCAATGTCACATCCGGCAATATTATCTCATCCCCCGTGTCGGTATCGCACAGCGCATCGAGTATATCCGATCCCGTGAGAAGTCCGGTCACGGTGATCTTTTCACCGAAAAACCTGTTTTTTACCGGGATGACGGTCGCGGTAATAAAAGGGAATGCTCTCTCCAGTTCAGATACAAGAAGCTCTATAACCGGAGCCGCCAAAACACCCGTCACAAGAGTAACTTTTCTTTTCTTTGGAGCCGTCTTTTTATTTTTGTGTTCCTCAAGCCTTTTCCTGAATTCATTCATGAGAAGCCTCGTCATACCGACGCCATTCTCCAGCTGGAGATATCCGTCATAG
>CALFUE010000073.1 GCA_937916345.1 uncultured bacterium | reverse complement strand
ATCTCTCCGTTCGTCTTTTTCGCCAGTTCTATTGCCAGATCACTCTTTCCGCTGGCTGTCGAGCCTGTTATGACTATCACTTTATCCTTTGCACACATGTATTTATTATAATCCAATCGAAGGACACAAGTAAAGTTAAAGATATTTTTAGTGAACGGCAGGAAACACAAAAAAAGGGCCGCAAAACGCAGCCCCAAAAAATCTGAAATGTTAACCCTTTACGGCACCACCGGTGACACCTTCGACATAGTATTTCTGCAATGCCATGAAAAGCACCGTGACAGGAACCGCAACCAGCACGCCGCCGGCGCAGAATCTGGTGAAAAACCCCTGATAGTCGGCGGTGTAAACCCAATTGTACAACGCTACGGCCACATTGTAGGAATCCGTATAACCAAACGAGATATATGAAGCAAAAATGTAGTCGCACCAGGGAGCCATGAACGCGGTCAAAGCCGTATATATGATGATGGGCTTTGAGAGCGGTACGATCATGGTGAAGAATATACGCGCACGGCTGGCGCCGTCAATGCGCGCCGCCTCATCCAGTGTCATGGGGATCGTATCAAAAAATCCCTTGCAGACATAATAGCCCATACCTGAACTTGCGATACCCACCAGTATCAATCCGGGAACCGCACCTGCCTGAGTCAATCCGAAATTCTTTAAGAGGAAATACAGACAGATCATGGTGAGGAATCCGGGAAACATTCCCAGTATCAGACATATCCTCATCCAAAGATCCCTCCCCTTGAACCTGGAACGGCTCAGAGCAAAACTCACCATAAGAACCATACAAGTCTGACCGATAGCCACAAAGAAAGCTATTATGAATGTATTTAAGTACCATTTGAAAAATTTGCAGTCAGGTGAGAACAAATATGCATAACTATCCAGCGAGAACTGCTTCGGTATCAGATAATCCACCATACCGCCGAGCTCCGTCTTGTAGCTTCTGAAGCTCTGGAGGACTATCATCACGAAGGGGCACAGCCATATCAGCGAAAGCAGTATCAGTACTACATAGGATATTCCGTTTTTCAGTTTTGTGTGCTGCTTGTGCAGCTTTTTTTCTTTTACATTTGCCATTACTGGAACCCCCCTTCATCCTTTACTGAAGGCAGCATATTATATACCACCAGTGAAATGATAGCTATAACCACGAATACCATGATACCCAGTACAGCAGCCATACTATAGTTGGAATCATTGACAGTCAGTGAGTACAGCCAGGTTACCAGAAGGTCTGTTCCTCCCGCGCCTCCTGTCAGATCCATTGTCTTTGGTTTTCCCTGAGAAAGAAGGTAGATGACATTAAAATTGTTGATGTTTCCTGTGAACTGTGTCAACAAATAGGGACCTGTGACAAAGAGCATATATGGAAGCGTGATATAGCGGAACATCTGAAATCCATTGGCGCCGTCAATGCGAGCGCTCTCGTAGAGATCCTCCGGGATGTTCATCAAAATACCCGTGGTGATGAGCATCAGATAGGGAATACCGATCCAGAGGTTTATAAGGATGATGGTGACTCTCGCCCAGGTGGGATCTGTCCAGAAGGGAAGCGCCTGAGATATCCACCCCCATTTCAACAGATATGAGTTGATCAGTCCGTCTGCTGCGAAAAGCTTTGACACATAGAGCAGTGATACGAACTGCGGGATGGCTATGGTCATGACAAAAATGGTACGCCATACCTTTTTGAACTTGACTCCCTTCCTGTTGATCAGGATGGCGAGTCCCATGCCGAGGAAATAGTTAAGGAAGGTAGCAAAGAACGCCCATACAAGAGTCCAGATGAGTACGCTGACAAATGTATGACCAAAGCCCTTTCCTCCAAATGAGAACAACTTCCCGAAGTTTTCCAGACCTACCCATGAGAACAGATGTGTCGGGGGCTGATGATTATAATCGTAGTTTGTGAATGCGACGCAAATCATGAATATGATGGGCAGCACCATAAATACAAAGATGCCCAGCGTCGGAAGTGAGAGAAGTGTCACATGAAATTTATCCTCAATTATGCGGTTCACCTCTTCCTTTAATGTGGGAACCGGCTTTCCTGCCGCTTTTCTCTCCTCTTCTGCTTTATTCTCTTTTATATTGCCATACCATACTACTACGAAGGCGACGATCACCATGATGGAAAGTATGCCAAACAAGAGGATCATGAAAGAATTGTCACCATAGACAGTAACGAAGGTTGCCGGATCCATATGAGTCTCCTCGGTACCCAGCGTAGGAAGCTTTGAAAGATAGAAACCTCCCATTTTGACCATGTAGACGATGAAGAAAATCTCCATCAGCAGAAACGCAACACCTCTAAGTACATAGCCCCTTATCAAAGGCCCGAAGCCCATGATAATATAGGACACCTTTGTCATCCAATCCCCTTTGACAAAGGTCAGACCAATGGTCGAAAACACATTTTTGATCTTCCCCATATACCCCTCCTAAAAAATACAAAGCTTGAATAATTGTAAAATATCGGGCTGCGAAAACATCGCAGCCCGAATAATGATCAGGTAGATAATTACTGTACGAGTGCCTCGCACTGCGACTGGAAATTCTCCAGATAAGACATGCATGAGTCTGCGTCAGAAGCGATATTTCCACTTATGATGTCACCACCCATGGCCTCTGAAAGTGTCCAGTAATCTCCGGGGTACTGACCCTGAGGAATGGTGAATGCAAGCTGCTGAGCAAGAGCTGCGAGAGCGATGTCAGAAACAACGCCCGGATCCTGCTGTGCCTCAATATTTGAGGGTCCCCAGCCTACTTCATTAAATCTTGCGAGCTGAACCTCTGCGTTTGTCAGATACTGAGCAAGCTCAAGGCAAAGACGAAGCTTTCCGCCCTCTGTCTGGGGCTTAACGCCGAGAAGCTTGAACCCGCCGAATCCGCTGAGCTGATATGTATTTCCGTCAGTTCCTGTAAAAGTAGGAAGCTTAGCGCAGGCATAATTGTCGCCGAATACAGATTTCGCAGCCTCTGCATCCCAGGTACCGTCAACGATGGCACCAATGTTTGTAGCAGAGTCAATTGCAGAGCCGCTCTGATAGCTTGATGAGCTTGCGAGCTCGATCATTTCCTGAAGTGCGATTACACCCTTGTCTGAAGCATAGTCGATGGTTGCGCCTGTGAAGTTTCCGTCATCATCTGTAGCATACTCAAGTGTGCAGCCTGTTCCAAAGAAGAATGCTGTATTATACCAGCCTGAATCAATCTGGAAATAGAAGTTCTTCCCGGCCGCCTCGCATTGCTCTACGATACCCTCGAGAGTACTTGGATCTGTGACTACAGATGAATCATAGTAAAGGAAATATCCGTTGTCTGATGTCATGGGGAATGCGTATACCGTACCGCCGACTGTAGCAGCGCCTACAGCGCCTGTATCGTTGTTGTCGCTTACCCATGTGTCAAAGCCTGTTCCTGTAAGGGGCTGTAATGCGCCTGCAGAAACGAGACGGGATGTCTGATCCTGTGCGAAACCGTAGAGATCTGCTCCACCCTCTACGTCTGTAATCATGTTTCCTGCTGCGGAACCCTCACCTACGGGCTCAACAGTGATGGTGTAATCAACGCCCTTGTCGGCGATGAACTGCTCTGCCTGAGCCTTTGTAAAGTCTACAACGTTGTCTGCAACCCAGAGCGTAATGTTTCCTGAGCCATAGTCAAAGTCAGCGGGAGCTTCTGTGGAATCAGCAGTATTCGCTGCTGTATCGGCAGCCTCTGCTGTCTCGGTTGAGGCTGATGAGCTGTCAGTTGAAGAGCTCGACGAATCAGTACTTGTCGAACTGCCGCAGCCAACTGCCAGTGTCGCTGCCATGGTACATGCCAGCATGATAGATAATGCCTTTCTTTTCATTTTCTTCTCCTCCTTTTCTAATGATCAAGCATATCTTATAGCATTTCTGCCTAATTAAACAGTTTACCACTTTAATTTCTTAAATACAAGATATACTTACCCTATTTTTGTTATCATAAAATCATCAAATGTGCCCCAGGCTTTTGCATTTGCCTTTACACGGACTCCTATACACAGGTCTTCTCCCTCTGAAATATCGACCTCCACCTGCGGGTTCTGCCAGTTGACCCAGCCGTTGTTAACTATCGCGGCTGTAGTCTCTTCACCGTTTACCTCCGCAAAAAGCAATAGCATAGAATCGGCGTTGAAATCACCTCCCTGGGAGAAAACCTCGACCCTGTATTTTCCGGAGGCAAGACCTGTGACATTCTGTGAGACCGTAAAATCCATATCGCTCTCTGACCAATAGTGGAGACTCATATCTCCCGTGTGGGCATCCTGGGAATTTCTCTGATAATCCGTGGGATCAGCTCCCTCTGCCGTGATCGTCCACATAGAGGTGTCCTCATCCTCAAAGCTGTAATTGGAAACATAGTTGAAGGCCTCGACCTTTACCGTGAGAGTCACGGATATTCCTGCCGATGTAATGCCCTTTATCTCGTATATACCGCCTACATTGGTGTCGCAGTTTTCGGCGCCGCCCTCATCCCATGCCACAGGGATCAGATCAGATTTACTCCTGTCATTGTAGACTGCAGGTATTCCGTCCGGCAATACAAGGTGAGCGCCTACCTAGACTGTCATTACAGGATCAGGTATATAATCGACTCCGTCCACGGTATTTGTCCCGTATCTCAGATACCTGAATGTTGCAAGGGAGGGAAGAGCCTTCCCGTCAAAACCGAAGAGAGCCTGATTATCCCAGGATGAACCGCCGTAATTTCCCTTTACCTCGGGGTCATAACCTGACGCGTAGCTGCTGGCCCAGCCGCTACCGTATTTCTCCCAGAGTGCCTCGTTCGCAGTACGATCGCTGCCCACCGGGATCCATACGCCGCCCCAGTAAAAGGTTCCGATGGCACCTTCCCTTAGCGCAAACTCATTCATATCCCTGATCAGCGCGGACTGTGACTGAACCGAAGATATATAACCTTCGGTGGGTATTCCACCCGCAACGGAATTTCCGTTTGCGTCACCGTCATCGGAAGTAAAGGGATACGCATACTCTACCAGACACACTTCTTTTCCGTAATTATTTTTGATAAGCGGCTCCGCAAGTTTTACCGCGTACGAATTTTTATTATTTCCCGCGACGTGCCAAACGTTGCAAATATTTTCCGTAATCATTTTTGGCAAGCGGCTCCGCAAGTTTCAAAAGCTGCTCCGCGTCAATGTAGCCCATGCGGTACGCAATTTCCTCGATGCACGAAATTTTCAAGCCCTGCCGCGTCTGTACCGTATGCACGAACGAACTCGCCTGCAACAACGATTCGTGCGTGCCGGTATCCAGCCACGCGTACCCTCGCCGCATAATCTCCACGCGCAATTTCCCGCGCTCAAGATAAACCTTGTTCACGTCCGTAATTTCAAGCTCGCCGCGCGCCGACGGCTTTATCGATTTCGCCACGTCCACAATTTCGCGGTCATAAAAATATAATCCCGTCACGGCATAATTCGAGCGCGGATTTTTCGGCTTCTCTTCGAGGCTGATAGCTTTGCCGGTATCGCGCTCAAACTCAACCACGCCGTAACTTTCTGGGTCGTTCACGTAGTACGCAAAAACCGTCGCGCCATCGTCGTGATTCGCCGCCCGCTGTACCAGCTTCGCAAAATCCGAGCCGTAAAAAATATTATCGCCCAGCACCAGCGCGCAACTTTCGCCCGCGATAAATTCCTCGCCAATCAAAAACGCCTGCGCCAGTCCCTCCGGCTTCGGCTGTACCGCATACGAAATTTTCAAGCCCGGCTGCGAGCCGTCGGCCAAAAGTTTCTGGAACAGCGCGCTGTCCTGCGGCGTGTTGATTATCAAAATTTCGCGAATCCCAGCCAGCATCAGCGCCGACAACGGGTAGTAAATCATCGGCTTGTCGTAAACCGGCATCAGCTGCTTCGAGACGACTTCCGTCAGCGGGTACAGCCGCGTGCCCGAGCCGCCCGCCAAAATTATTCCTTTCCGCACCATTGGCATTACCTCCAAAATTTTTTCAAACGTTATATACAACGCCGCCGGAATTTTTCCTTTCTACTTTTTCGCGCGGTTCAACAGCGCCGAGAAAAT
>CALFUE010000072.1 GCA_937916345.1 uncultured bacterium | reverse complement strand
TTATGATATATGACAGAAACATAATAATATCTGTCGGTAATAACAGGCGCAGTGCTAACTGGCAGCCGCAAACACTTATGTTGTCAGAGTTCTATGCAAAACTCCAAATTCCTGCAAGGTCAACAGAAACAATGGCAGAATATCTTGCACTCGCGAAAGCTGAACAAGATGATAAGAAAGACATTGGCGGCTATGTTGCCGGTACACTGTCAAGTCCAAGAAGAAGAGCCAATAATGTAACAGGTAGAGACTTAATCACACTAGACTTTGACAACATTCCGCCTGGTGGTACTGATGAAGTTTTGAAACGTGTTGAGGCATTAGACTGTAATTATTGCATTTATTCAACAAGAAAGCATTCTCCGGCAACGCCTCGACTTAGAATATTGATACCGTTTGATAGAACTGCAAATGCTGATGAATATGAACCGGCGGCAAGGTATATGGCAGAATGTATCGGTATGGAATATGCAGACCCAACAACGTTTGAAACTTCAAGGCTTATGTATTTCCCAAGTGTCTGCGCTGATGGTAAATATGTATTTACATTTGCAGATAAGCCGATGTTATCGCTTGACGAACTTCTCAAGCTGCTCGCCACGCCCTCTTCGGAGCGGCACTTCCAGATGTACGAGGCGCTGCGCAAGGGCGCGACGGACGGGCAGATTTTCGACTTGACAGGAGTGAAGGCGTACTTCGTCCGGCAGATGCGCGAGCTGGTGGAGGAAGAGGAGGAAATCCTGCAACACCGCGGGGCGATGCTTCCGGACGAGCTCTTGATCAAAGCGAAGAAGGACGGCTTCTCCGACAAGTACCTCGCGCAGCTGCTCGGCGTTCCCGAAAAGGAAATCCGCGAGCGGCGCAAGGCGCTCGGCGTCGTCGAAACCTGGCACAAGGTGCCGGTGAGCGGCGTCGAAAACGCGGCGTATTACTACTCCAGCTACAACGGCGGCCAAAGCGAAGTCCCTGTCAGCGGCAACAAGAAGAAAGTCCTCATCCTCGGCGGCGGACCGAACCGCATCGGCCAGGGCATCGAGTTCGACTATTGCTGCGTGCACACCGCGATGGCCCTCCGCGAGGCGGGGTACGAAACGATCATGGTCAACTGCAATCCGGAGACCGTTTCGACCGACTACGACACGAGCGACAAGCTCTATTTCGAGCCGGTCACCCTCGAAGACGTCCTCCAGATTTACGAGGCGGAAAAGCCCCTCGGCGTCATCGTCCAGTTCGGCGGGCAAACCCCGCTCAACCTCGCCCGCGGCCTCGCCGACGCCGGTTGCAACGTGCTGGGCACCCCGGTCGATTCCATCGAAGCGGCCGAGGACCGCGACCAGTTCCACGCCATCATGGACCAGCTCGGCATCCCGATGCCCGAATCGCGCATGGCGGCGAATCTGGACGAGGCGATCAAGGCCGCAGACGAAATCGGCTATCCTCTCGTGATCCGCCCCTCGTTTGTCCTGGGCGGCCGCGGGATGGAAGTGATTTACGACGAGCAGATGCTACGCGAATACGTCGCGATGGCCGTCGGCGTGACGCCCGACCGGCCGCTCTACATCGACCGCTTCCTGCACCACGCGCTGGAGTGCGAGGCGGACGCCATCTGCGACGGCCCCCACGCCTATGTGCCCGCTGTAATGGAGCACATAGAGCTGGCGGGCATCCACTCGGGCGACAGCGCCTGCATTCTGCCCTCGAAGCACATCTCCGACGAGCTGCTGGCCACGATCAAGGAGTACACGCGCAGAATCGCGGTGGAGCTGCACGTCGTCGGTCTGATGAATATGCAGTACGCCATAGAAAAGGGGGTTGTGTATGTCCTTGAGGCAAACCCGAGAGCATCCCGCACGGTACCCCTTGTTTCAAAGGTATGCGGCATATCCATGGTGCCCATCGCCACAGATATCATCACAGGTGACCTGACGGGGCGTAAATCACCCGTGCCCGGGCTGAACTCAAAGGAGCGCTCGATACCCTACTACGGTGTAAAGGAAGCAGTGTTCCCCTTTAATATGTTCCAGGAGGTGGATCCGCTGCTCGGCCCGGAGATGCGCTCAACAGGCGAGGTCTTAGGTATTTCCCATTCGGCATCCGGCGCCTTCTACAAGGCTCAGGAGGCTGCGGGTAGTGCGCTTCCTCTGTCAGGCACCGTACTCATATCAGTGAACAGACAGGACAAGAGCGAGGTGGTAGGCCTTGCAAAGCTGTTTGCGGATGCAGGTTTCTCTATCATGGCTACGGGAACCACCTGCGACCTGATAGCAAACGCCGGCATTCCTGCCGAGAAGGTAAAGAAGCTCTACGAGGGCAGACCTAACATCCAGGATCTCATCACAAACGGAAAGATAGATCTCATCATAAATACGCCTTCAGGTAAGAGCAGCATACATGATGACAGCTATCTCAGAAAATCCGCGATAAAGGCAAAGATACCCTTTATCACCACAATGGCGGCAGGTTATGCGGCAGCGGAGGGCATAGCACATGTGAAGAGACATTCCACCTCCGAGGTCAACTCTCTCCAAACCTGGCACGGAGCCATTAGAGAGGTTTGATAAATGGATGTGATCCGTTCCTTTACCGACATAATAAAAGAGGTCGACACAGAAGGGACAGAGCCCATGTTTTCCGGAATCGACATCACTTGTCCCTATAGGAGCGATGAGGAAAAAGAAAAAATCCCTTCCTCATCCATCATAGATATAGCCCCCGACAGAGAGGGGGAGTTCGTGGCAGTGGAGAGGATGATGTGATGGGAGCGGTAGAAAATGTCATGCGATCCCTTTCTGTGATAGAGGAAAAGGACAGTGAGATAAACGCCTTTATCACCGTAGCAGATGAAAAGGCTCTGCTGAGACGCGCCCGTGAAGTGGACGACGGCATAAACAGGGGGATATACGATTCTCCCCTTGCAGGCATGGTGATCGCCGTAAAGGACAATATCATGACTGCGGGACTTAAGACCACCTGCGCATCGGAAAAATTAAGGGATTTCATTCCGCCATATTCTGCTGCTGTAGTGGAGAGGCTGACGGAGGCAGGACTTATCATCATAGGAAAGACCAATATGGATGAATTTGCCTTTGGTTCCACTACGGAGACATCCTGCTTCGGATCCACAAAAAATCCTTACGATACGACCAGGACTCCAGGTGGTTCAAGCGGAGGCTCTGCGGCGGCGGTGGCAGCCGGTATGGTTGAGCTTGCTCTCGGATCCGACACAGGAGGCTCCGTGAGACAACCTGCCTCCTACTGCGGTATATACGGCTTGAAACCTACCTACGGCGCGGTTTCCAGATTTGGACTTACCTCCTACGCATCATCCATGGATCAGATAGGACCCTTTGCCACAAGTGTAGATGACTGCGAGGCGCTTTTTTCCATCATTGCGGGCTTTGATGAGAGAGATTCGAATTCCATTCATTATAACCCGGATTCGATGCCGGAAAAACCGGTGATAGGAGTCCCCGAAAAATATGCTTCGGAGCTTATATGTGCAATAAGGCGTTTTAAGGAAGCGGGGATTAAGGTGAGAGAGTTTAAATTCTCCTTTGACATAGAGCGGTTTGCCGCTCCCGCCTACTACATAATTGCCTGCGCGGAGGGCTGCTCA
The DNA here is from genome assembly GCA_937916345.1 of uncultured bacterium. GTDB lineage: Bacteria > Bacillota > Clostridia > Lachnospirales > Lachnospiraceae > RGIG6904. Next base: position 2,044 of record CALFUE010000072.1, on the reverse strand, counting down.
AACCTGGCGCGCTTCGACGGCATCAGATACGGAGACAGGAACGCGGACTACTGTCCGGAGTTAAAAGCCAGGCTTGAAATGGGAAATTTAGTACTTTCCGAGGGCTTTTATGACGAATATTACATCAAGGCTTCAAAGATCAGGCGGTTGATAAGGAATGCCTACGATGAAGTCTTAAAAGGATTTGACTGTATCTTATCCCCTGTTGTGGCAGACACGGCGCCGATTCTCGGGCACTATGACGATGACAGGGTAAAAATGTACGCGGCGGATACCTTTACGGTACCCGCAAACCTGACGGGTCTTCCCGCGCTGTGTATTCCGGTTGAAAAGAAGGATTCTCTTCCGAAGGGAGCGCAGCTGATGGGCAGAGCATTTAGTGAGAACCTATTGTTTTGTCTTGCCAGACAGATAGAGGGAATGATATGAACATAGCAGTATTTGCGTCCCATGGTGGTACCGATATGCAGGCGATAATAGACGGCTGTAAGAGCGGCGTCATAAATGCGCGCGTCGCCGTGATGATAGGTAATAACGCCGATTCCATGGCACATCTGCGCGCGGAAAATGAAAATATAGAACATTATCACCTGAGCGTGAAGACCGAGGGGAGCGAGGAGGCTCTCGCGCAGAGGATGCTTGAGATCTTAGAGCGTAAGGAAATAGATATGGTATTTCTCGCGGGCTACATGAGGCTTCTTCATCCGGCCATATTAAAGCGCTATCACAACAGGGTCTTCAATATACATCCGGCGCTGCTGCCGAAGTACGGCGGCAAGGGTATGTACGGCATCAATGTCCACAGAGCTGTGATAGAGGCCGGGGAAAAAGAGACAGGCATTACCATTCACAGGGTAAATGAGTTCTACGACAGCGGAGAGATCGTGGCACAGGTAAAGGTCCCGGTCTTGCCCGGGGATGACCCCGATACCCTTGCAGCCCGTGTCCTGGAGAGGGAGCACACTTTTTTGGTAGAAGTCATCAGCGATATCGCTGACGGAAGAATACTTCTTGGAGATAAGAAATAAGGCTATAATTAATAGAGGAGGAAATCATCAATGTCCAGACAGATCTATATTCCCGAGGGTTACTCATCAGCTCTTTCCCTCAGGGAAACTCAGCACGCCATCAAGTACATCAAGGATGTGTTTCAGCAGACACTTTCCTTTGCAGTGACCCTCGACAGAGTTACCGCGCCCCTTATCGTTCAGAAGGGAAATGGGATAAACGACGACTTGAATGGCGTGGAGAGAAAGGTTGATTTCGATATAAAGGAGACCGGGAATGAGGCCGAGGTCGTACAGTCTCTTGCAAAATGGAAGAGAATGGCCCTCTACCGCTACGGATACAAGGTGGGAGAGGGAATATATACCGATATGAACGCCATTCGCCGTGACGACGATGTGGACAATTTTCACTCCATATTCGTGGATCAGTGGGACTGGGAAAAGGTCATTACGAGAGAGCAGAGGAATCCTGAATTCCTGAAGGAAACCGTCAGATCTATAGTAAAAGCCATCGTCTTCACAAAAAGAAAGGTATCCCTGAGATACCCGGTGCTCGACCACGAGATCTGCGATACGCCCTTCTTCGTTACTACCCAGGAGCTGGAGGATATGTACCCCACCCTTTCGGCTCACGAGAGAGAGCGGGAAATCGTGCGCGAGAAGAAATGCGTATTTCTGATGCAGATCGGAAAAATGCTGAAGAGCGGGAAGCCTCACGACGGCAGGGCTCCTGACTATGACGACTGGGAGCTGAACGGAGATATACTTTTCTATGATCAGGTTCTTGATGATTCCATCGAGGTTTCCTCAATGGGTATCAGGGTGGATGAGAATTCGTTAAAGTCACAGCTTGAGGCTGCGAACGCCACAGACAGGATGAACTACGAATATCACAGGATGATAGCGGACCATACTCTGCCTCTCACCATCGGAGGTGGAATAGGACAGTCCAGACTTTGCATGTTTTTCCTCAGAAAGGCGCATATAGGCGAGGTCCATGTAAGCGTTTGGCCGAGTGAAATGGAAGAGGAATGCAG